>NZ_JBEZXZ010000007.1:0-102755 GCF_040638275.1 Actinoplanes sp. NPDC026623
GACCGCCAAGCGCCGCGGGCACGAGGCAGCGACGTGCCGCCGGGAACCGGCTGCCAAACGCCGCGGGCAGAAGGGAGCGACGTGTCGCCGGGGACCGACCGCCAAGCGTCGCGGGCAGGAGGCAGCGACGTGCCGCCGGTAACCGGCTGCCAGCGCCGCTTGTAAGAGGTCTGTTGGGCTGCTGACAGAAGACTCGCCCGGTGGGCGGCGAGAGGCTGTCTGGGCTGCGGCGAAAGGCTGATCAGGGGGCCGGCAGCGCGGTCGGCAGTGGGCCCGATCGGGCCGCCGCCGGGGGGCCGGTCGGGCCGTCTGCAGGGTCCGTTCAATCGCGGTCCCCGGACGAAATCCCTGGTGGGGCGCGTGGTGCCAGAGTCGCCTGTGATACTGGAAAAACCTGGCGTGACCTGTGACGTGGGTTACCAGGTCACGCCGCTGTCACAACGTGGCCAGGACTTGGTAAAAGCACTGACAGCCTATTGACCAGTGAGCAGGAATACGTGAGCGTTCCTCTCACGGCGGCGGCTTAACCCGTCCGCCGGTTCTACGCGCCTACACCGGCGAACACCATCGTCGGCACGGGACGCAGTTACCCACGTTCGCGACAACCGATCGGTTGCCCGCGCTGCGGGGGCCGGTCCGATCCAGCGGCAGCGCCGCGGTTCGGCCTAGGCGCCGTGGCCGGTAGCCGGGGAAAGGACCGACGCTCCATGGTCGTTGGACCCGGCACGCAGGTTCCGATCGCTGCGGATCCTGCCGAGGGCGCAAAGGCGATCGAGGGCCGCTCGCTCGGCCGCATCGCCTGGACCCGCCTCAAGCGCGACCGCGTCGCGATGGCCGGCGGGTACGTCGTGCTCTTCCTGATTCTGGTGGCGGTCTTCGCCCCGTTGATCGTCGACCTGTTCGGCTCGCCGCCGAACGAGTTCCACCAGAAGCTGATCGACACGAGCACGCTGGCGCCGTACGGCGGCACCGGCATCAGTGGCGACCACCTCTTCGGCGTGGAGCCGCAGAACGGCCGCGACATCTTCAGCCGGGTGGTCTACGGCGCCCGCATCTCGCTGCTGATCGCCTTCCTCGCCACCACGGTCTCCGTGGTCATCGGCTCTACCCTGGGCGTCATCGCGGGCTTCTTCGGCGGCTGGGTCGACGCGTTGATCAGCCGGGCGATGGACGTCTTCCTCGCGTTCCCGCTGCTGGTCTTCTCGATCGCGCTGGCCGGCGTCATCCCGGACTCGGCCTTCGGGCTCTCCGGCGACGCGCTGCGCATCGCCCTGCTGATCTTCATCATCGGGTTCTTCAGCTGGCCGTACATCGGGCGCATCGTCCGAGGCCAGACCCTGTCGCTGCGTGAGCGGGAGTTCGTGGACGCGGCCCGCAGCCTCGGTGCGCGCAGCCCGTACATCATCTTCAAGGAGATGATGCCGAACCTGGTGGGGCCGATCCTGGTCTACGCCACGCTGCTGATCCCGACGAACATCCTGTTCGAGGCCGCGCTGTCGTTCCTCGGCGTCGGCATCCGGCCGCCGACCGCAAGCTGGGGCGGCATGTTGTCGGAGGCCGCGAAGTTCTACACGATCTGGCACTTCATGTTCTTCCCGGGCATCGCGATCTTCATCACCGTGCTCTCCTTCAACCTTTTCGGTGACGGCCTGCGCGACGCGCTCGACCCGAAGGGCAAGCGCTGACATGCGCTTCGCGACTTTCACTCCAGCTGCGCGGTCCGGACCCGGACCGTTCCACCAGGGAGGTTGCTACAAGTGATCCGAAAGTCAAAGGTGCTGGTGGCCGGTACGGCCGCGCTCGCACTGTTGTTGTCCTCCGCGGCATGTGGCGGTAAGGACGACACCGATGAAACGACCAGCACCAGCAAGGCCGAGTTCAACGCGGCCCTGACCAAGGTGTTCAACCCTTCTGAGAAGAAGGGCGGCACCATCAAGCTCGCCAACGCCGGCGACTGGGACACCCTCGACCCGGGTGAGACCTACTACGGCTACTCGTGGAACTTCCTCCGCCTGTACGGCCGCGGTCTGCTCATGTACAAGCCGATCCCGGGCGCTGAGGGCAACACGGTCACCCCCGACCTCGCCGAGGGCCTGGGCGTGCCGACCGACGGTGGCAAGACCTGGACGTACAAGCTCCGCAAGGGCGTCAAGCTCGAGGACGGCACCGAGGTCAAGGCTGCCGACGTCAAGTACGCGGTGCTGCGCTCCATCGACAAGGAGACGTTCCCGAACGGCCCCGCCTACTTCGAGGGATTCCTGAATCTCCCGGCGGGCTACAAGGGCCCGTACAAGTCGAAGGGTGTCAACACCGACTCGGCGATCACCACCCCGGACGACAGCACCATCGTCTTCCACCTGAAGTCGGCCTTCGGCGGCTTCGACTACCTGGCGGCGCTTCCGCAGACCGTTCCGGTCCCGGAGGCCAAGGACACCGGCGCCAAGTACAAGGAACACGTCATCTCGTCCGGGCCGTACATGTTCGACCAGAACAACCTGGGCAAGAACTTCACGCTCAAGCGCAACCCGAACTGGGACCAGGCGACCGACCCGAACCGTAAGGCCCTGCCGGACGGTTACGAAGTCTCCCTGAACGTGAACGCGGACGACATCGACAACCGCCTGCTCTCCGGCGACCTCGACATCGACGTGGTCGGCACCGGCGTGCAGCCGGCCGCCCTCGGCCGTGTCGTGGGTGACCCGACCATCAAGGCGCAGACCGACAACCCGGTCATCGCCCGGCTCTGGTACACCTCGATCAACCCGACCGTGGCCCCGCTGGACAACATCGAGTGCCGCAAGGCCGTCGAGTACGCCGCGGACAAGACCGGCTACCAGACCGCTTACGGCGGCCCGCTCGCCGGTGGTGACATTGCGACGACGATCCTGCCGCCGCTGATCCCGGGTTACCAGAAGTTCGACCTGTACCCGTCCGGCGCCGACGGCACCGGCGACGTCGACAAGGCCAAGGCGGCGCTGACCGCTTGTGGCCAGCCGAACGGCTTCGAGACCAACATGGGCTACCGCGCCGAGCGGCCCAAGGAGAAGGCGACCGCCGAGTCGCTGCAGCAGTCCCTCGCCCGGGTCGGCATCAAGCTCACGCTGAAGCCGTACCCGCAGGGTGACTACTTCTCGCAGTACGCCGGCAACCCGCCGTACGTGAAGGCCAACAAGCTCGGCCTCGTCACCAACGGCTGGGGTGCTGACTGGAACGACGGCTTCGGCTTCCTGTCGCAGATCGTGGACAGCCGGGTCATCCGGGAGACCGGTGGCTCGTCCAACACCAGCGTCCGGATCCCCGAGGTCGACAAGATGCTCGACACGGCCGTGGCCGAGACCGACCAGGCCAAGCGCGACGCGCAGTGGGGTCCGATCGACAAGCGGGTCATGGAGGAGGCGGTGATCCTGCCGGGCGTCTACGCCAAGAGCCTGATGATCCGTCCGAAGCGTCTCTCCAACGTCTTCGTCAGCGAGGCGTACAACATGTACGACTACCTGTCGCTGGGCGTCGCGTAAACCATCCCCGCCACTTCTCCACACAGCTAGGTAGGTGAAGGCAGCAGGTGGCCGGTCCGGGGTGACCCGGGCCGGCCACCACAGCCGGGCTCTGTGATCACGTACATCATCAGGCGTCTGTTTGCGGCAGTAGTGCTGCTCTTCATCGTCAGCGCCGCCACCTTTGCGATCTTCTACTTGATTCCGCGCCTGGTGGGGTCGACCCCGGAGACGCTTGCCACCCGGTACGTCGGGCGGGCGGCGACCCCGGAGACGGTCAACCTCATCGCGCACCGGCTGGGTTTCTACGACCCGGTCTGGCTGCAGTACGGCCGCTGGATCAAGGGCATCTTCGTCGGCGCTGAGTACAACTACGGAGCCGGCGTGGAGCATTGCCCCGCGCCGTGCTTCGGCTACTCCTTCGTCACCCACCAGCCGGTCTGGCCGGAGCTGCTGGACCGGCTGCCGGTGACGCTGTCGCTGGCGATCGGCGCCTCGATCCTGTGGCTGCTCTTCGGGCTCTCCACCGGAGTCGTGTCCGCGCTGCGCCGCGGCTCGGTGCTGGACCGCGCCGCGATGACCTTCTCGCTCGCCGGCGTGTCCCTCCCGATCTTCTTCACCGGCATGATCGGCCTGCTGCTGTTCAGCTACAAGCTCGGCTGGACCGCTCCCGGCGGCAGCTACACGCCGTTCACCGAGGATCCGGGTGCCTGGTTCTACGCCCTCCTGCTGCCCTGGCTGGTACTGGCTCTGCAGTTCTCCGCCCAGTACGCGCGGCTGACGCGCGCCGGCATGCTCGAGACGATGGGCGAGGACTACATTCGCACCGCGCGGGCCAAGGGCCTGCGGGAACGCGACGTGAACATCAAGCACGGCCTGCGCGCCGCGCTCACCCCCATCCTGACCATCTTCGGCCTGGACTTCGGCCTGCTGCTCGGCGGCGCGGTCCTCACCGAGCAGGTGTTCTCCCTGCCCGGCCTCGGTAAGTACGCGGTCGACGCGATCACCACCAACGACCTGCCGAAGGTGTTGGGCGTGACGCTCATGGCAGCCTTCTTCGTCGTCATTGCCAACCTGATAGTCGACCTGCTCTATGCGGTCGTCGACCCGAGAGTGAGGGTGGGCTGATGTCCGGCGGACAGCCATTCCTCGAGGTCAAGGACCTTAAGATCCACTTCCCGACCGACGACGGCCTGGTACGCAGCGTCGACGGCCTGAACTTCTCGCTGGAGCGCGGCCGCACGCTGGGCATCGTCGGCGAGTCGGGATCCGGCAAGTCGGTGACCAGCCTGGGCATCATGGGCATCTACAACAAGCGCAACGCCCAGGTCTCGGGAGAGATCTGGCTGGACGGCGAGGAGATCGTCAGCGCCGACGCGGAGACCGTCCGCAAGCTGCGCGGCAACAAGCTCGCCATGATCTTCCAGGATCCGCTGTCGGCGATGCACCCGTACTACACGGTCGGCAAGCAGATCATCGAGGCGTACCAGGTGCACCACAAGGTGTCCACCAGGGTCGCCCGCAAGCAGGCGATCGACATGCTGGGCCGGGTCGGCATCCCGCAGCCGGACCGCCGGGTCGACGACTACCCGCACCAGTTCTCCGGCGGCATGCGCCAGCGCGCGATGATCGCGATGGCGCTGGTCAACGACCCGCAGCTGCTGATCGCCGACGAGCCGACCACCGCGCTCGACGTGACCGTGCAGGCGCAGATCCTGGACCTGATGCACGATCTGCAGGCGGAGTTCAACTCGGCGCTGATCGTCATCACCCACGACCTCGGCGTGGTCGCCGAGCTCGCCGACGACGTGCTGGTCATGTACGGCGGCAAGTGCATCGAGTTCGCCGACGCCGTGACGATCTTCGACCGGCCGGAGCACCCGTACACCTGGGGTCTGCTCGGCTCCATGCCCCGCATGGACCGGCCCAGCCAGGACCGGCTCGTGCCGATCCCGGGCCTGCCGCCGTCGCTGATCAACCTGCCGACCGGCTGCGCCTTCAACCCGCGCTGCGGTTACGAGGAGCGGACCGGCGGACTCGGAACTACGCTTTCGCCGGAGCTGAGCGGGGCCGGCGGCAGGAAACACCTGGTTCGCTGCCACCTGCCAACGGAAGAGCGGCAGCGCATCTGGCTGCAAGAGATCAAGCCGAAGCTGGAGGCGTGATGAGCGAGCGAGGCGACGCCCTGCTGTCGGTGAAGGGGCTGCAGAAGCACTTCCCGATCACCAAGGGCCTGCTGCGGCGCAAGGTCGGCGCCGTACGCGCGGTCGACGGCATCGATTTCGATGTCTACCGGGGCGAGACGCTCGGCCTGGTCGGCGAGTCCGGTTGTGGCAAGTCGACCACCGGACGGCTGCTGACCCGGCTGCTCGAGCCGACCGGCGGCTCGATCGAGCTGGACGGCCGCAACATCGCGCACCTGCGGCAGGGCCAGTTGCGCCCGCTGCGCCGCGACATGCAGATGATCTTCCAGGACCCGTTCTCGTCGCTGAACCCGCGGCACACCGTCGGCACGATCGTCGGCGCGCCGTTCCGGATCCAGGGCGTCAAGACCGAGCACGGCGTCAAGCGGGCCGTGCAGGACCTGCTGAAGCTGGTCGGCCTGAGCCCCGAGCACTACAACCGGTACCCGCACGAGTTCTCCGGCGGTCAGCGTCAGCGCATCGGCATCGCCCGCACCCTGGCGCTGCGGCCCAAGCTGATCATCGCCGACGAGCCGGTCTCCGCGCTGGACGTGTCGATCCAGGCGCAGGTGGTGAACCTGCTCGACGACCTGCAGGACGAGTTCGGCCTGACCTACGTGTTCATCGCGCACGACCTGTCCGTGGTGCGGCACATCTCCGACCGGGTCGCGGTCATGTACCTCGGCAAGATCGTGGAGATCGCGGACCGGGAGACGCTGTACCGCAGCCCGCGGCACCCGTACACGGTGGCGCTGATGTCCGCGGTGCCGGTGCCCGATCCGCGCCGGCGCGACCGCGCTCAGCGCGAGCGGGTGCTGCTGACCGGTGACGTGCCGAGCCCGATCAACCCGCCCTCCGGCTGCCGGTTCCGCACCCGCTGCTGGAAGGCGCAGGACATCTGCGCCAAGGAGGAGCCGCAGCTGGTGGTCCGCCTCGACGACCCGGCGTCGCACCAGACCGCCTGCCACTTCCCGGTCGCCGAGGATGAGTCGGTGGCGGGGCGCGCGCCCGCCTCCACCACGGCTTAGGTCACCCCCAGGTGACCTGCGGCGACGGGTAGAAGTCGACGCCCCGCAGCGTCCAGCGCGGGCCGTAGGCCCCGAGCCGGGAGGAGAACGACGCCCAGTCGTGTGTTGCTGCCGGTGACCAGCCGAGCTCGGCGATCGCCGGCAGCCGCGGGAACGCCATGAACTCGATGTCGTCGAGGTTGCGCAGCGTCTCGGACCACAGCGGCGCCTCGACGCCGATGACGGCGTCCTCGCCGACGCCGGTGACGTGGTTCGCCGGGTCCCAGCCGTACGCCGTCCGCACCTCGATGTAGCCGGCCCAGGAGAGCCCGAGCCGCGTGTTCGGGTCGTACTTCATGTCGAGGTACGCCTTGTTCGCCGGGGACATGACCACCCGGGTGCCGGCCGCGACCGCCGCCACCAGGTCCGGGTTCGTGGTCCCGGTGTTCCAGTACTGCGCCACCGCGTGCGCCGAGGCGCTGGACTTGGCGATCTCGTTCCAGCCGTACGCGGTCTTGCCGTACTTGGCGACCAAGGGCAGCACCCGCCGCTGGAAGGTCAGGTAGTCGGCCTCCGTGGTGGCGTGTGCCTCGTCGCCCCCGATGTGCAGGTATCGCCCGGGGGTCATCGCGGCGAGCTCGCGGATCACGTCCTCGACGAACCGGTAGGTCGTCTCCGACGAGATGCACAGCGAGCTGTAGCCCACGGCGGTGTCGGTACGCGGCGGCGGCGCCACCCCGTCGCAGGTCAGCTCGGGGTACGCGACCTGGGCGGCGTTGACGTGCCCCGGCATGTCGATCTCGGGCACGATCGTCACGTAGCGGGCGGCCGCGTACCGGACCAGGTCGCGGTAGTCGGCCTTGGTGAGGAAGCCGGGGCCCACGCCGTCGACGCCCGTGCCGGGGCCGCCGCCGACCGTGGTGAGCCGCGGCCAGCTGTCGATCTGGATCCGCCAGCCCTGGTCGTCCGCGAGGTGCAGGTGCAGATGGTTGATCTTGAAGCGGCTGATCTCGTCGATGTAGGACCTGATCTCGTCCGGGGTGTGGAAGTGCCGCGCCTCGTCGAGCATCGCCCCGCGGTACGCGAACCGCGGGTAGTCGACGATGCCGCCGCCCGCGACGCTCCAGGTGCGCCGCACCGGCGTCGGCGAGTCGATCTCCTTCGGCAGCAGCTGCAGCAGCGTCTGGGTGCCGGCGAAGAGCCCGGCCGGCCGGTTGGCCCGGATGGTCACGGCCTCGGGCGTGACGCTGAGCCGGTAGCCCTCGTCGCCGAGCCGCCGCTCACCGGCGCCGAGCAGCAGCGAGATCGTGGGCCCGCCGCGCGGCGCGGCCGGCACGACCGGCAGCGGGTAGCCGGTGGACGGCCGCAGCGCCCGGGCGAGTTGGTCGCCGACGGCCGCGGCCGGGCCGGGCCGGGCCCGGATCACGGTGCGCGGTCCGAGCCGGAAGGCCGCGCCCGCGACCGGGCTGACCTCGGCCGGCGCGGGAATGACCCGGGCGAGCGGAATCTCGGCGGCCGCCGCCGAGGCGGATGCCGTGGAGGCGGCCGCCGGCGCGGCGACGGCGGACAGCCCGAGGGCTGCCGTGAGGAGCATGCGGGACACGACGGGTCTGGCCACGATCCGACGCTACATAGGCGTCCATGGATCTGTAAAGGTTACTGCTAGATGGCTAGCCCTCGGGACGGTTCAGGATGCCGACCGCCACCGCGTGCACCGCGTCGAGGTCGGCGGGGTCCTTGAGGGTCGCGTTCGCGCCCGTCACGGCGTACCACTCGTCGGCGTCCTTGTACTGCACGCGGACCTTGACCTGATCGCCCGAGAGCTCGGTCCGCAGGGTCAGGTCGCCGGTGACGACGCCGACCTCGTCGGTCATCACCCCGCCCTGACCCGCGGTGATGTCGGTGGACCTGTTGGTCGCGGCGGGAGCCGCGGGGTCGGGGGTTGTCATCAGCACCTCGTCAGCATGTCGGTCAACGCGGACTTCTCGCCGGTGGTCACCGTGAGCTTCCACTTGGCCTTCACGGTGATCCAGTCCTGAGCGTATTGGCACCAGGCCTCGGTCCGCTCGGGCTTCCAGGTCGACGGGTCCTGGTCACCCTTTGACCGGTTTGACGACGCCGAAACCGCCACCAGCTGTGGATCATCGAGATCGTTGGCGAAGTCGCCACGCTTGTCGGTGGTCCATGCGGCGGCGCCGGAGCGCCACGCGTTGGCCAGCGGGACCATGTGGTCGATGTCGACCTTGCTCGGGTCGGCGATCTTGTCGCCGTCGTAGAAGCTCACCCAGGTGCCGGCGACGACGTTGCACCCGGAGAGCTTGACCTTGGTGCCGTCGCGCTTGAGCACGGTGTCGCGGACGTCGCAGTTGCTGCCCGCGCTGCGCCAGTGCGGAAACTTCTCCCGGCTGTAGCCGCGCATCGAGGCGGCCTTGGCGACGCTCAGCCCGTCGAGCAGCGCCCCGGCGTCACCGGCGCCGGCGGTCGAGGAGCCGGCGGTGGAGCCGCCGTCCGCCCCCGCGGTGACCGCCTCGCAGCCGGTGGCGGCGGTCAGGGTGAGCAGCGCGGCGGCGGCGCGGATGATCCATTGAGGAGCTGGGTGAGGTTGCACCCGCCAAGCGTATGCGCCGGGTGCCCGCTTCGCGCTGGTCGTCATCCGTGCCGGATACGTTCCGCGCGCCGTCCGGGAGGCCGGACGGCGCGCGGATCACGTTCAGCGGGCGCGGTTCACCGCGCTCGTCACGGCCTTGATCGAGGCGGTGACGATGTTCGCGTCGAGCCCGACGCCCCAGACGGTGCGGCCGTTGACCTCGCACTCCACGTACGCGGCGGCCTGTGCGTCACCGCCCGAGGAGAGCGCGTGCTCGGCGTAGTCCAGCACCCGGACCTGGATCGCCAGCGGCTGCAGCGCCTGCACGTACGCGTCGATCGGGCCGTTGCCGACGCCGACGATCGGCCGCCGGGTGCCGCGGTGCCGGATCTCGGCCTCGATCTCGACCTTGCCGTCCACGGTGGCGGTCGTGTAGCTCTCGAAGTCGACGATGCCGAACTGCTGGTGGGAGACGAGGTATTCGCCGGCAAAGATGTCCCACATCGCCTCCGGGCCGACCTCGCCGCCCTCGGCCTCGGTGAAGTGCTGCACCACGCCGGAGAACTCGATCTGCAGCCGCCGCGGCAGGTCGAACTTGTGCTCCTCCTTCATGATGTACGCCACGCCGCCCTTGCCGGACTGCGAGTTGACCCGGATGACGGCCTCGTAGCTGCGGCCCACGTCCTTGGGGTCGATCGGCAGGTACGGCACGCCCCAGGTGAACTTTTCAACCTCGACCCCGGCGAAGCTGGCGTCTGCGTGCAACGCCGTAAGCCCCTTCTTGATCGCGTCCTGGTGCGAGCCGGAGAAGGCGGTGTAGACCAGGTCGCCGACGTACGGGTGCCGCTCGTGCACGGGCAGCTGGTTGCAGTACTCGACCGCGCGCTTGATCTCGTCGATGTCCGAGAAGTCGATCATCGGATCGATGCCCTGGGAGAAGATGTTCAGCCCCAGCGTGACCAGGTCGACGTTGCCGGTGCGCTCGCCGTTGCCGAACAGGCAGCCCTCGACGCGGTCGGCGCCGGCCAGCATGCCGAGTTCGGCGGCGGCGACGGCCGTACCCCGGTCGTTGTGCGGGTGCAGGCTCAGGATGATGCTCTCGCGGCGGGGCAGGTTGCGGTGCATCCACTCGATGGAGTCCGCGTACACGTTGGGGGTGGCCATCTCGACCGTCGCCGGCAGGTTGATGATCAGCGGCCGGTCCGGGGTCGGGTCGATGACGTCGATGACCGCCGAGCAGATCTCCAGCGCGTATTCCAGCTCGGTGCCCGTGTAGGACTCGGGGGAGTACTCGTAGAAGATCTCGGTGTCCGGGGTGTGGATCTCCGCGTACTTCTGGCAGAGCCGCGCGCCGGTGGTGGCGATGTCGGTGATGCCGTCCTTCTCCAGGCCGAACACCACCCGCCGCTGCAGCGTCGAGGTCGAGTTGTAGAAGTGCACGATGGCGCGCTTGGCGCCGCGGATCGACTCGAACGTGCGGTCGATCAGGTGCTCGCGGCACTGCACCAGCACCTGGATGGTGACGTCGTCGGGGATCAGGTCCTGCTCGATGAGCTGGCGGATGAAGTCGAAGTCGGTCTGGCTGGCGGCCGGGAAGCCGACCTCGATCTCCTTGTAGCCCATCGCGACCAGCAGGCTGAACATGCGGCGCTTGCGCTCGGGGGACATCGGGTCGATCAGGGCCTGGTTGCCGTCGCGCAGGTCGACGGCGCACCAGCGCGGTGCGGCCTCGATGCGCCGGGCCGGCCACTGCCGGTCGGGCAGGTCGACGGCGAACTGCTGCTGGTACGGCTGGTAGCGCTCGAAGGGCATGCGGCTGGGCCGCTGGCGCGCGATGGGATCGGCGAAAACGTCGGAAGACATGTGAAGGCTCCTGTGAAGGTGGTCAGTGCGAGGACCGACCGGCGCGCGTCAACTCCGCGACGAGGTGCCGGCCTCTGATGGGGCCTCGTCGCGGCAGCGAAGGAGAAGCGTCTGCCACATGTCGAATGTCACCCTACGTGATCAACTCGGGTCCTGTTAACCCTACGCCCGGATCGTGGGAAGCACGGGGTCAGGCGGCCGGGATCACGCGGACGGGGCCGACGCCGGCGCCGACGGCTCGAGGGTCACCGGCGGGGGCGGCGGCGCGGTCAGGCCCATCGGCTCGCCACCGGTCACCGGGCCGGGCAGGTCGATGGTCGGCGGCGGCGCGACCGCCGAGCTCGCGATGGTCAGCGTGCCGAACCTGACCCGGGCCGCCGTGAGCAGGCCGTCGTCGGCGTAGCAGTAGATGCCGACGTCGACGGGTGCCGAGAGCGAGGTGGAGATGGTGTCGATCGAGTAGCAGCTGCCGGACGAGCCCTTGAGCGGCGCGGCGGCGGTCACGGACAGGGGGGACTGGCGGTCGGTGAAGACCGGCAGCCACCGCCGGAAGACCCGTTCGATCTTGGGGTCGTACTTCTTCGGTACGCGCTTGCCCTTGTCGGCGACCCGCACGCAGGTCGGCGTGATCGGGTTGGTGGCCGACGGGAGGGCGCACTGGAAGACGCCGGCGGCGGTCTCCGCGATCGAGACGTCCGTGGTCCCGCCGAGCGCGCCGGACGGGATGTCGACCCGCCAGGTGCCGTCGGCTGCCACCGTGGCCAGCACCGAGCGCGGGGCCTGGCCCGCGACCTCGAGGGTGTAGAGCGCCGCGAAGCGGTGATCCTCGGCCGCCGCGGCCCGGGCGGCGAGCGCGATCCGGGCGTCGTCGGCCGGCGCCGGCGCGGACGACGGGGGTGCGGCGGGCGGCTGCTGCTCGGGTTCGGAACCCCCGCAGGCGGCCGTGCCGGCGGTCAGCAGGGCGGCGGCCAGCGCGGGAAGGACACGCGTGGCGTGGCGGGGGCGCATCGAGACATTCTCGCCTCTCGACGCCCGGACCGGTCGTTGCGGGCGGTTGAACGCTTTCCCGGCGTGTCGCGGTACACAGGCCGGAATCTGGGATCGCCTGTCGGCGGCCGGGACGGCCGCCGCTAGTCTGGGGGCTCGAATGACCTGACCGGCGCCGCCGGCCTGCTAGAGATCTACAGGCCAGGCGGCGTCGGCACGTGTGGGTGGAAGGGAGCCGGCTGCCGTGGCCCTGATGGTGCAGAAGTACGGCGGTTCGTCCGTCGGCGATGCCGAGCGCATCAAGCGGGTGGCTGAGCGGATCGTGGCGGCCCGTAAGGCGGGGCACGACGTGGTCGTCGTGGTGTCCGCCATGGGCGACACCACGGACAACCTGCTCGACCTGGCCAACCAGGTCAGCCCGCTGCCGCCCGGCCGCGAGCTGGACATGCTGCTGACCGCCGGCGAGCGGATCTCGATGGCGCTGCTGGCGATGGCGATCCACAACCTGGGCTACGAGGCCCGGTCCTACACGGGCTCGCAGGCCGGCGTGCTGACCACGTCGGTGCACGGCCGGGCGCGGATCATCGACGTGACGCCGGGCCGGCTGCGCACCGCGCTGGACGAGGGCGCGATCGCGATCGTCGCCGGCTTCCAGGGCGTCTCCCAGGACACCAAGGACATCACCACGCTGGGCCGCGGCGGCTCCGACACCACCGCGGTCGCGCTGGCCGCCGCGCTGCACGCCGACGTGTGTGAGATCTACACCGACGTCGACGGGGTTTTCACCGCCGACCCGCGCATCGTCCCGAACGCCCGGCACATCAAGCAGATCACCTACGAGGAGATGCTCGAGCTGGCCGCGGGCGGGGCAAAGGTGCTGATGTTGCGATGCGTGGAATACGCGCGCCGATTCAAGGTGCCGATCCACGTACGCTCTTCCTACTCGAACAAGCTCGGCACGCTGGTCACCGGATCGATGGAGGACGCGGGAGTGGAACAGGCGCTTATCACCGGGGTCGCCCACGACCGCAGCGAGGCGAAGATCACGATCGTCGGCGTGCCCGACGAGCCCGGCTCGGCCGGCCGGATCTTCGAGACGGTCGCCCAGGCGGAGATCAACATCGACATGATCGTGCAGAACGTGTCGACCGAGGGCACCGGGCGCACCGACATCTCGTTCACCCTGCCCAAGGCCGACGGCCCGACCGCGATGGCCGCCCTTGACAAGATCAAGGAGCAGACCCGCTTCAAGGGGCTGCTCTTCGACGACCACGTGGGCAAGGTTTCGCTGATCGGCGCCGGCATGCGCTCGCACCCGGGCGTGGCCGCGTCGTTCTTCGCCTGCATCGGCGAGGCCGGCGTCAACATCGAGATGATCTCGACGTCGGAGATCCGGGTGTCCGTGGTCTGCCGCGACAGCGACCTCGACACCGCGGTCCGCGCCGTGCACGACACCTTCGAGCTGGGCGGCTCGGAGACGGCGGTCGTCTACGCCGGTACCGGCCGGTAAGCGAAGGATGGCGCCTACTCAGCCCACGCTCGCCGTCGTCGGGGCCACCGGCTCCGTCGGCACGGTCATGCGTGAGTTGCTCAGCTCGCGCCGCAACGTCTGGGGTGAGATCCGGCTGATCGCGTCCGCGCGGTCGGCCGGCAAGGAGTTGCCCTGCCGGGGCGAGCAACTGGTCGTCCGCGAGCTGACCGCGGACGCCTTCGACGGCGTCGACATCGCCATGTTCGACGTGCCCGACGAGGTGTCGATCGCCTGGGCGCCCGTCGCCGTCGAGCGCGGGGCCACGGTCGTGGACAACTCGTCGGCGTTCCGGATGGATCCGGACGTCCCGCTCGTCGTGCCCGAGGTCAACAAGGACGAGCTGCGGCGCCGCCCGCGCGGCATCGTCTCCAACGCCAACTGCACGACGATGGCCATGATCATGGCGATCGCCCCGCTGCACCACGAGTACGGCCTGCGCGAGCTGGTCCTGGCGTCCTACCAGGCGGTGTCCGGCGCCGGGCAGATCGGCGTTGACACCCTGCACGACCAGCTCAGCAAGGTGGCCGGCGACCGGATGCTGGGCTCGCGGCCCGGCAACGTGCGGCAGGCGATCGGCGACGACCTCGGCCCGTTCACCGCGCCGCTGGCGCTCAACGTGGTCCCGTGGTCGGGCGACCTCGCCGCGGACGGCTGGTCGTCGGAGGAGCTGAAGCTCCGCAACGAGTCCCGCAAGATCCTTCGGCTGCCCGACCTCAAGGTCTCGGCGACCTGCGTACGGGTGCCGGTGGTGACCGGCCACTCGATCGCGGTGCACGCGGTCTTCGGATCGGAGCTGGACGCGGAGGGCGCCCGCCAGGTGCTGCGCAACGCCCCCGGCGTGATCCTCGTCGACGACCCGGAGGCGGGCGAGTACCCGATGCCGATCGACGCGGTCGGCACCGACCCGTCCTGGGTGGGTCGGATCCGCCGGGCGATGGACGACCCGCGCGCGCTGGATCTCTTCATCACGGGCGACAACATGCGCAAGGGCGCGGCGCTGAACACGGTGCAGATCGCCGAGCTGCTGGCGGCGGAGTTCGCCAAGTCGTCCGCCTGAGCCGACAGCGACGCAGGTCCTACCCTCTGTGGCTCCCCCGGGGGCGTTCGGGCCAAGGCCCGGGATTAATTCCTGAAGTTTCTTAACAGATATTGACTCACGTGCCGGACATCTAGTTGAGTCGATACGAATCCCCGCACCTCTCGCACCAGTGCGTCCCCCGACGCACGGAAGGTGAGCCATGTCCAAAAAACGGCTCCTGTCGATCGCGGCAACCATCGGCGTCGCCGTGGTCGGTGCCGCGGCGGCGCTTGTGCCCATGACGGCGTCGAACGCCGCCGAGGCCTGCGTCGCCGCGTACAACAACTCCGCGGTCTACACCGGCAACATGCGCGCCTCCTACAACAGCCACAACTGGACCGCCAAGTGGTGGACCCAGGGCGAGGCGCCGAGCACCGGCGGCTCCGGAGTCTGGGCCGACAACGGCGCGTGCGGCGGCGGCACCACGCCGCCCCCCGGCACCTCCTGCAACTACCCGAACTGGGCGGCGGGCCAGTTCTACCCGGCCGGCTCGATCGTGCGGTACACGAACGGCAACTACTACCGGGCCAAGTACGAGAACCCGGGCTACGACCCGATCATCAGCACCTGGTTCTGGGAGGTCTACAGCTGCAGCGGCGGCGGCACCACCCCGCCGCCCACCGGCGGAACCGGCGGCTTCCCGGTCAGCGAGGCCCAGTTCAACCAGATGTTCCCGAGCCGGATCGGGTTCTACTCGTACGCGGGCCTGATCGATGCGATCAAGAAGTTCCCGGCGTTCACCACCACCGGCAGTGACACGGTGAAGAAGCAGGAGGCCGCGGCGTTCCTGGCGAACGTCAACCACGAGTCCGGCGGCCTGGTCTACGTCGAGGAGATCAACCAGGCGAACTGGCCGCTCTACTGCGACCGCTCCCAGTCGTACGGCTGCCCGGCCGGTCAGTCCGCGTACCACGGTCGCGGGCCGATCCAGCTGAGCTGGAACTTCAACTACAAGGCCGCCGGCGACGCCCTCGGCATCGACCTGCTGAACAACCCCGACCGGGTCAAGAACGAGTCGTCGGTCGCCTACCAGACCGCCGTCTGGTACTGGATGACCCAGCGCGGCCCCGGCACGATGACCCCGCACGAGGCGATGGTCAACGGCCGCGGCTTCGGCGAGACGATCCGCAGCATCAACGGCTCGCTCGAGTGCAACGGCGGCAACCCCGCCCAGGTGCAGAGCCGCGTGGACGCGTACAACCGGTTCGCGGGCATTCTGGGAGTCAGCCCCGGCAGCAACCTTTACTGCTGAGTCTCTCCTGCTGAAACGCGGAGGGTACGGCCGCTCTGGCCGCACCCTCCGCGCTTTGTTTCAAAGGGCGAGTTGCGGACGGGCCGGGACCCCGACGATGGCCGGGCTGACCGAGCGGGCGGGTAGTTGCTGCGGCACGGGGCTGAGCACCAGCATGGACTCGAGCGCGGGCGCGATCGGCCGGCGCTCGTTGATCTGGATCAGGCGTGCCGCCCGGGCCAGCGAGCCGGTCTCGCCGTCGCGGAAACCCTCGCGATAACCCTTCTCGTAGCGTTCGCCGCGTCCGAGGGCACGTCCGATGGCGAAGCAGGACGAGCCGGCGAGGGCCAGAAGGAATAGCAGCGCGAAGGGTGTCACGGCAAGCCTTTCAGCGGATTATTGTCCTATAGCCCGCAAAATAGCTGAAACTGCTCGGCCTTCGGGCAACCCAACTGATCAATGACGCGTACGAGTGACTCCGGGATTTAGGCGGCGGGCGTTACCGGTCGGTCGGCCAGAATCTCCGGCATTTCCGCGGGGTCCACCGGCCGGCACAGGTGATGGCCCTGCCCGTACGAGCAGCCCAGGCGGCGCAGGGCGGCCAGCTGTCCGGCGTTCTCGATGCCCTCGGCGACGACCCGCAGCCCGAGGATGTGCCCGAGGTCGACGATCGTGCGGACCAGCGCCAGATCCTCGACCGTCGACTCCACCCGGTCGACGAACGCGCGGTCGATCTTCAGCTCGTCGACCGGAAGCTCCCGCAGGTACGCGAGCGACGAATATCCGGTGCCGAAGTCGTCTATCGACAGCTGGATGCCCATCTCCCGCAGGCTCGCCAGCGAGGCCAGCGCCGCCTCGGAGTCGTTCATCAGCACCGACTCGGTCAGCTCGAGCGTCACCGCGCTCGCCGGGATCCCGGCCACGGCCAGCGCCCGGGTCACATTCGCGGCGAACTGCCGGTGACGGAGCTGATGGCCGGATACGTTCACGTTGAGCGTGAGATCGGGGTTGGTCCGGCGCCAGGCCGCCCCCTGCGCCGCGCTCGTCTCCAGCACCCACTGGCCGATGTCCGCGATCAGCCCGGACTCCTCGGCGATCGGGATGAAGTCGGTCGGCAGCACCAGGCCGCGGGTCGGGCTGTGCCAGCGGACCAGCGCCTCCACCCCGGCGATCTCGCCCGTATCGAGGCGCACGAGGGGCTGGTACTGCAGCCGGAACTGGTCCTCCTGCATCGCGGACTGCAGGTCGCCGTGCAGGCTCAGGTAGTCGAGCGCCTCGGTGTGCATGTGCGGCTCGTAGACGACGACCTTGCCCGTACCCGCCTTCTTGGCGCGGTACATGGCCAGGTCGGCCTTGTTCAACAGGCCCTTGGAGTTCGCGGACGGCTCCCGGCTGGACGCCACGCCAACGCTCGCGCCGATGAAGACGTCCCGCCCCGAGATCCGGAACGGCTCCTTCACCGCGGCGATCACCCGCTCGCCGATGATGGTCGCGGCCTCGACGGGCGAGTCGCCCAGCAGCACCGCGAACTCGTCGCCGCCGAGCCGGCCGGTGGTGTCGCTGGCCCGGACGCAGCCGCGGATCCGGTCGGCCACCGAGGCCAGCAGCTCGTCGCCGGCCTCGTGGCCGAGGCTGTCGTTGACCGCCTTGAACCGGTCCAGGTCGATGAAGAGCACGCTGGTCGGCTCGGTCGCCTCGCCCCGCGCCGCCAGCACCCGGTTGAAGATCTTCAGGAACAGGCCGCGGTTCGGCAAGCCGGTCACCGGGTCCTGGTGCGCCTCGCGGACCGCTTCGACCGTACGGGCGTCGGTGAGCGCGAGGCTGACCTGCTGGGCGAACGCGGACAGCAGGTCACGCAGGTCGCGGGAGTCGTCCGGCGCGGAGGGCAGCCGGGCCACCAGGCTTCCCGCCATCTCCTCGGTGACCCGCACGGGCGCGGCGACGACAGTGCCGCGCTCCGGATGCCCGGGAACCGCCGGGCGCATGATCACGGTAGAGGTGGCCAGCGCGTCGCGGGCCTCGGTGTGCGGACCCTCGGGGTCGGCGAAGCGATGGTTGCCGGCGCCGAAGGTCGAGGCCACGCTCAGCCGCCGGTCCCGCCCCGCCTCGGCCAGGATCAGGGCCACGGGCACGTCGCCGAGCAGCGAGGCCGTGCTGCTGGTCACGGCGTCCAGGATCTCCGGCATCGACTTGCGGCTGGAGATCTCCCGCTGGATCGTCAGCAGCGACTCGACAAGCAGCCGCCGGGTGTGCGCCTGCTCCAGCAGGGCCAGGCGGTCGGCGGACTCCTGCTCCCGTTCGGCGCGCACGGTCCGCTCGCCGTGCAGCACCCGGATGCTGCGCAGGGCCAGGCCCAGGCCCTGGGCCAGGCCCTCGAGCATCTGCCGGTCCTCGGCGCCGAACTGCCGTTCCGCGCGGGCCATCACCAGCGCGCCGGACAGGTCCGAGCCGAGGGCGCTGGGCACCACGAACAGGTCGCCGACGGCCGGCATCGACAACGCGCCCGCCGACGCGACCACGGCCAGCAGATCCTGGACCGGCGTCTCGGTGCCGAATCCCCAGGCGCCGCGCACCTCGTGGCCGAGCACGACCGCGCCGGCCTCCGCACCGACCATTCCGGCGGCACGTTCGACCGCCACGGCGATCGCCGCGTCCTCGTCGGCCGACGCGGTGACGGCCGTGAAGTACTCGGTGAGCTGATGTGTCGACGAGGCGGCCATCGTCACGCCGGGGCCGGCGTGACGAGGGCGCACACGTGGGACTCGTGACCGGCGGGGAAGCAGCGTCCCGGGGCAGTCTGCATATCCCCCGATTCGGCAGGTTCGTCCGAGACCTGAGTGGGGGCCGGGCCGCCTTCGCCCGCCCGGGCCGGGCCTGACAGGCTGTTGCCTTGTGACTGACTCTGACCTTGCGCGGCAGGTCCGCGACGTGAGCCGCCTGACCGGCGAATTCGTTCTGCGCTCCGGCCGGACCGCCACCGAGTATTTCGACAAGTACCAGTTCGAGGCCGACCCGGTGCTGCTGGACCGGCTCGCCGAGCAGATGGCGGCGCTGATCCCCGAGGGCACCGAGGTGCTGGCCGGCCTCGAGATGGGCGGCATCGCGGTGGTGACGGCCCTGGGCAGGCACGCCAAGCTGCCCTGCGCGTTCGTCCGCAAGGAGGCGAAGAAGTACGGCACGGCCCGCCTGGCCGAGGGCGCGGAGGTCGCCGGCCGCCGGGTGCTGGTGGTCGAGGACGTGGTGACCTCCGGCGGCCAGGTGGTCATCTCCACCGGCGAGCTGCGCAAGCTCGGCGCACACGTCGATCACGCGCTCTGCGTGATCGACCGCCAGGAGGGCGGCGCCGAGGCGCTGGCAGCCGACGGGATCACCCTGCGGGCGCTGCTGACCCGCGCTGATCTGTCATAGCGCGCACCCAGTCGAGGTAGGCGGGATTGCCGCCGACCACCGGCAGGGCCAGCACGCAGGGCACGTCATAGGGGTGCTCGGCGTCGGCCCGCGCGACGATCCGATCGACGAGCGAGGCCCGCGTATGCAACGCGACGCGGGCCTCGGCGTCGTCGTGGACGGCGCCCTCCCAGCGGTAGATGGAGCGGATCGCGGCGCTCTGCTGCCCGCAGGCGGCGAGGCGGTCCTCCACCAGGCGCCGGGTGAAACCGGCGAGCCACTCGGGGTCGGCGGCGGTGATCACAACCTCGCAGACCTGTTCGTCCATCACGCTCGGAGCGTAGTCGCCCGCCTGCGGGATCCCGGTCAGTCGGCGGCCGGGTTCGCGCCGCGCTTGCGGTCGATGTCGCGCAGCACCTCGGGATCCCAGGTCGAGGCATCCCAGTCCGCGCTGGTGACAAGCGTCGGCTTGCCGACCGGCTCGGCCGTCCCGGTCTCGCGCCCGACCCGGGCGCGGACCAGCAGCACGCCGGCGACGAGGACGACGATGCCGCCGATGCGCAGCGCCGCCTCGGTGACGGCCGCGCCGATCAGGGTGGGCGCCTGGCTCGGCAGCGCCCATGCGGAGCCGATCAGCAGGACGCCGGCGATCAGCCCGCCGTATCCGGCGAGGCCGGGCCCGGCGTTCGTCACCCGATGGGCGCTGATGATCCAGACCACGGCGGACACCAGCAGGCCGATGACGCACACCAACGCCACCAGGCCGAGCCCCAGGCTGACGATGGCGATCGAGCTGGTGGCCAGGACGGACGCCTGCGAGTCCAGCTCCCCGCCGGCCTTCACGCCGTCGCGGAGCACCGCGTAGGCGAGGACGTTGGCGATCACCACGATCACCGCGTAGGCCACGGCGAAGCGAACGACCCGGCGGCCGGCCAGGGCGAAGGTCTCCGCCGCCGGGCCGGGCACCGGCAGCCCGGTCCGGCAGGTGTGCGCCTGGCCCGGCCGTTCCAGCGGCGTACCGCAGATCTCACATCGCACGACGACTCCTGGGTCGGCATGGACCGCACATCCGGGTACGCCGAACGGTCCGTGGTGATCAACGGACGCATTGTGCCAGATCGATGCGGGCCGGGCAGCCCCGAGAAGCCCAGGAGGGGCTGACCGGGTCAGCCCTGGGCGGCCGCCGGCTCCTTGAGCTCGGAGCGCAGGATCCAGTGGCCGGCCAGCGGGCCGTCCTTCGCCAGCATGTACTCCTCGCCGTTCCAGATGGCCTTCTCGACCACGTCGAACGTCGTCTGCTTCTCCGGCTTCGCCTTCTGGTCCGCGGTGACCTTGCCGTCGGCGTCGAACGTGTAGCCGACGTAGCGGTGGTCGGCCCGCAGCGCCTGCGCGCGGGGGTAGAAGGGGTAGTCGGCGGCCTGACCCTGCAGGGTCACCGTGCCGACCTTCTCCTGGATCCACCACTCGGCCAGGTCGCCCTCGGTGAAGCGGTACCACAGCCCGGTCTGGCCCTGGATCCGCTCGCGGCGGTCGACCGGCTGGAGGCTGTCGGCGGCCAGCACGACCTTGCGGGAGCCGGTGGTGGCCCCGTCCTTGCCGAACTGCACCGCGGTGTACGTGCCGGCCTTCACCTCGGCCTTGTTGTCCACGGCCGGCGGCGGGAAGTCCGAGGCCAGCTGGTCGGCCATGTGCGCGAACTCGGGGTCGTGGGTGAAGCCGTACATCGTGTAGAGCTGCTTGATGTGGATCTGGTGGTACTTGGTGGAGAACGCGTCCGGGTGCTCCAGGCAGTAGTGGCTCAGCGAGTTTTCGTTGCGGAACCGGGGGAAGTAGTCCTTCACCATGGTCAGGGCGCCCTGGTAGAGCTTCACGGCCCGCTCGTCCTTGGTCAGCCGCCAGTAGTCCCAGAGCCCGAAGGTGGCGAACATGTGGCCGTTGAGGGTGCGGTCGGGCACCTCGCTGGCGTACTCCTCCAGCCACAGGTGGTTCTCGTCGTCGACCCACACGACCCACGGCGACTTGGTGTTGCGCAGCCGCAGGAAGCTGGCGAAGATGCCGTCCGCGGCGTTCTTGTACTGGGTGTCGCCGGTGGCCTCGTAGAGCCGCACGAAGGTGGTCAGCGCCTGGCCCTGCGCCATGGCCGAATACCACGGCGCGATCATCATGTCGGTCTTCTTGCCGTGCAGCGCGAAGTCGAACGGGTACGGCACGTACCACGCCTCGTCGACCTTGACCGCCTCGGTCATCAGCCGCTGAGCGTTGCGCTCGGCCAGGTCCAGATACCACTTGTCCTTGGTGATCTGGTAGCTCTCCAGCAGGTCGATCGCGTAGCTGGCCTGGGACACCGGGTGGTTGTACATCTTGCCGTCGAACGTGCGCATCCGGACGCCGTGCTTGTCGTGGATGCCCTTGTCCTTCTTGGTCACCGGCGCTTCGCGGGCGTAGGGATACTCCTCGCGGGGGAGGTCGTTGATGGCCAGGTCGTGCGCGGCGAAGGTGAACGTCAGCGGACCCAGCGAGACCGGCTTCGAACCCAGGTGTGGCGAATCCCGCATCAGAAACAGCCCGGTCACCGTCGCAAGGATGACGACGAGACCCGCTGCGAGCAGGGCCAACCGTTTACGAGACATGAGCGGAATCCCCTGGGAAGGCAGTCAGAAGCGGTTGCATCGTAGCCGCCCGTTCCGGTGCGAGGCGTCCCACGGTCGTCGAAAAGGTGGAGTGATGTGAGTCATCCACATATCTGCGTGTTCGCGTGACCCGATGCCTGAAAACGGCCGGCGGCGCCTCCCTGGGAGACGCCGCCGGCCGGGCAGGCCGATCCGGGTTACTTGACGGCGACCGCGTCGGTGGCGGCGGCGTTGTTGCGGGTGTTGCTGCCGGCGTAGGAGACCTTCCAGGTGCCGGTCTTGGTGGCGGTGAACGCCTTGCTGTAGGCGCCCTTGCTGTTCGTGGTGGCGACACCCTTGTAGGTGTAGGCGCTCGCGCCCTTCGCCTTGAACCAGACCTTCACCTTCGCGCCCGAGAGCACCTTGCCGTCGATCTTCAGGGTGCCCTTGGCGGTGACCTTCTTGCCCTTCTTCACCGGCTCGGGCGTCGCGTTCAGGGTCAGCTTCGACGGCCGCTTGACGGAGATCACCTTGGCGATGACGTTCGTCATGTCGAGGTCGCCGCTCGCCGGGAGGAGCGCGCCGTAGACCTCGGCCCGGTAGTTGCCCGCGTACTTGCCGCAGATCTTCAGCGAGCCCTTGTAGGTGGTGGTCGTGCCGACCTGGGTGAACGCGACTCCGTCGAAGGGCTCGTCGGCGTGGCCCGGCGCGAAGAAGTCGACGCCGACGCCGCTGAACTTGTAGCCCTCGGTCGGCAGCGCCGCGCTCAGCACCGCGGTGAAGGTGACCTTGGCGGAGCAGCCGGTCGAGCCGCTCAACACGAAGGCGCTCTTGCTGACCGAGACCGACTTCAGCTTGACGGTGGTGGCGGCACGCCGCCCGGTAGCCACGACTATAGAACGGTACCGTATCGGCGTCACCGTCCGAACGGATCATGTAGACGGGTCGTACGTCTACTCCAGGCTCCGTAGTAGTCGGCACCCAGGCCGCCTGGTTTAGAAGTTGTGGTCCGGCCGACCTCTCGTGGGCATGAGCCACAACCCACCCCGGTCGGCACCGCCCCGGATCGTGCTTCTCAGCCTGGCGATCCTCGGCGTGGCGGGCGCCGCGTTCGTCGTGCGGCGGCCGCTCATGATGTCCGCGGCTCAGGACGGCATACTGCGCGCGTGATCCATACTCCTCGGCCGCTCCTCGGCCTCCGCGCGGCGGCCGCCCTCGTGGTGGTCCTGGCTGCCCTGGGATGCACCTCGCCCTCCCGATCCACGAGCGAGGCCACCGGGCCGGACCAGTTGGAGTTCGAGTTCGACCGGATCAACCCGCCCGGACACATGGATCAGACGCTGCTGATCGCCAATTCGGGGACATCGGCCGTCATCCCGACACTCGAAATCACCCCGGTGGACCGCGGCGGCGCGGTGCTGCCGGGAGTCACCGTGAGCACGGCCTTCGGGACCGACCGGGGGAAGGTGGTCGTGCCGGCCCGGAAGACGACAATCGACGTTCTCGCCTTCGCCGGCGACGGCGCGGCGAACGTGGCGGACGTCCGGGTGTCGGTCCAGGAAATGACGACGGTGGCATTTCCGGCCGCGCCGCAGGACGTGGTGGTGGAGGCGGTCGATGCCGCCGGGCAGTCGACGAGCAAGTTCAGCACGTTCGACGCGGTCGCCCTCGCCAATCCGAACAGCGAGAAGGTCTCGGTCGGGGTGGTGTGCATGCTCTGGGGAGAGTCACCCGACGGCCAGCCGCAACAGGTGCACGAGGTCATACCGGTCGGCTTCACCTCGATCGCTCGGAACGGGTCCGCCACCATCCGCGCCACCGGCGATGCGAAAAACGGCTGCGGCAGCCTCAAGGCATTCTTCTCCCCGCCGGCATAGCAGGCCGCCACGGCACGTGGCGCCGGCAAGACCAGCGGAGCGCAGAACTCGGGGGCCGCGGGCGCTACCGTGCGTGACGACGCCCATCGATCTTCCGCACGACCGTATCGCCAAGCGTCTCGAAGAGATCAGGGCGCAGGAGCGGCAACTCGACCGGGAGGCGGCCGCATAATCGTCCCCGGCCGACAGCCTGGAGCAGTCCGTTGTGCGCCGTCGGCGGGGCGGCGCCGTTCCCGAGATGTTCCGCTTGCCTTCGGATGGCAAGCTCCTGTCCCGTGATCGACGATTTCGCGAGGGACTGCCCGCACGGCCCGCTCAAGGCCGGCCGGGAGGCGCCGTTCCGCAAGCTCGACGGCCTGTCCGAGCACGACAAGGGTCGCCAGTGAGGGCGGTCATCGTCGCGGCCGCCGTCGCGTTCATCATCTCCCTGCTCGGCACGCCGGTGGCGATCCGGGTCTTCACCGCGCTCAAGGCCGGCCAGCCGATCCGCTCCATCGGGCTCGCCTCGAACCAGGGCAAGAAGGGCACACCCGCGATGGGCGGCGTCGTGTTCATCGTGGCGACCGTCCTCGCCTACGTCGCCGGGCACTTCGCCCTGACGACGCTGCCGGAACGGCAGATCGCGCAGGAGGGGCCGAGCATGACGGCGCTCGTCCTGCTCGGCCTGTTCGTCTTCTGTGGTGCGGTCGGCTTCCTCGACGACTATCTGAAGGTGCGCCGGCGCAACTCCGACGGGCTGTCGGCCAAGGGCAAGCTGCTCGGCCAGGCGATCGTCGGCGGCGGGTTCGGCATCGCCGCGCTCTACACGGTCAGCACCAACGGCGAGACGGTGGCCAGCGAGCACATCTCGCTCATCCGCGATATCAGCTGGCTCGACGTCGGCAAGGTCGGCTCGGTGCTGGTGTTCGTCTTCGTGATCACGGCGATGTCGAACGGCGTGAACCTCACCGACGGCCTCGACGGCCTGGCCACCGGGGCGTCGATCCTGGTGCTCGGCGCGTACTCGCTGATCGGCTTCTGGCAGTACCGGCACTGGTGCGCCGACGACACGTACGTCCGCGCGAGCGAATACTGCTATCAGGTCCGGGATCCCCTCGAGATCGCCATGATCGCGGCCGCGGCTGCCGCTGCCTGCGTGGGCTTCCTGTGGTGGAACACGTCCCCGGCGCGGATCTTCATGGGTGACGTTGGCTCGCTCGGGCTCGGCGGCCTGATCGGCGGGCTCGCCGTGGCGACCCGCACCACCCTGCTCTCGATCCTGATCGGCGGGCTCTTCGTCCTCATCACGGTGACCTGGGTGATCCAGATCGTCTCGTTCCGGACCACCGGGAGGCGTGTCTTCCGGATGGTGCCGCTGCACCACCACTTCGAGCTGGCCGGGTGGAGCGAGGTCAACATCGTGGTGCGGTTCTGGATCGTGGCCGGCGTCTGCGTTGCGGTCGGCCTGGGCTTGTTCTACTCGGACTTCCTGGCAGCCGTCGGATAGCAGTCAGGCGCGGGTCGCCGGCGTTTCAACCGGCACCATCTCCAACGCCGCACTTACACGCGCGGAAAGCACTCGCGCCCCGTTCCGGCCGTCGTCCTGGACCGGCTTCTGGAAGCTCGCCGGAAGCAGGTCGGGGAGTGAGACCTCAAGATCTACTCCGAGATCACTCCCAGAGTCCCTCAGTTGTGTGCAGACGGAGCTGCTGAACCGCAAGAAGTGGAAGACCCGCATCGAGCTGGCCAACGCGATCTTCGACTACCTCGAAATCTTCCACAACCGGCAACGCCGCCATAGCTTCCTGGGCATGCTCACACCCAACGAATATGAAAGCCTGCACTTCACCATATCCGCCGCATAGAACCAGCCGTCACGGCTCCACAAACCCGGGGAACATCACTTCCGAACCACGCCGGGGCCGTGCCTGAGCGGCAGGCCGCGATCCGGGACAAGATCATGGCCGGCATCACCGCGAAGCGACATCTCAACCCGGTCCGTAGGGACCGCAGCTACCCGCGCGTGGTCAAACGTGCCCGGCACAACTCTTACCGGGTGAAACGTCGAACCGACGTCGGGACCCGCCACGCTCGGCCCGCGACCATCAAACTGGCCAACGCGTTACCACTACTGGCCCTCGCCGCGTGACACCACAGCCACAGCGCCCCAGCCCACCACCATAATCAACTTAAGCTAAGTGGCATTGTTCGAGGTGCAGTCTCGAACGTCGCGCAACACACCGGCCAGCCGTCGCCCTGGTCGTGGACCGCACCGCACATTCCCGCAGTCTCGAAATACGTCCCAAATCGGGCAAAGAAGATAATTAGTGCGAAGATGCAATATATGATGCACGGTCATTGACCGCCATCACGGTGGGCGTTAGCCTCATTTGGCGGGAAATTCGGCAATAATCCAGGCGGCAATTAGGGCCTTGATTGGGTGCGAATCTTCCCGACTGTTCAGCCGAGGTATTCGGCGTCGTCGTCTCTTTAAAGGAAAAAGGAAAACAGTGAAGCGTAGGGATACCAAGTTGCGGTCACGGCTGGTCGCCGCCGCAACTATCGCGGTCGCCGCTAGCGGTGCCGCTGTAGTGCTGTCCGGAGCGCCGGCCCTGGCTGACCCGCTCCCGGCAAACTGCAAGAGCCGTTTACCTTCACAAGAAGCGATGGATGCCGAAGCATGGTGTGTCGGCGGCAGCTCTGGCCAATTCCGGATCGCACTTCATTGCGACCGGGCCTTGCTACCCGGGACGTACTGGAAGTATGGACCTTGGAGAAATGTTACGAGTAGTGATAGGAGTTATGCCGTGTGCAGCGGCCCCGACTATTACATGAGCCACCACATCGAATATCGCTAAACTCGCGAATCGGGCACGGCATGGGGAAACGAACCGAGAGCAATCCCGGCACCGGGCCCCATGCCGACTTGGCTCACCGATTTGACCTTACCCGTCATCTTCGCCTCTACAGAGGCCGCTCACCTTCGCGAATCCCCAGTTCAGAAGCCTGCATTCAGCTTGTGCTTTAACCCGTGCGGCGGGGCTTGGCGCCCTTCTGGTGGTGGGCCGGTCGTTGATGCGCCTGGCCGTGACCAGCATGAGTCCGACGTCGTGACGGGTCGCGGTGTGTCGGTTGCGGGACCGGGCGGCCGTCCGGGGCCGGGATGGCTTGGTTTCGGTGCACGTGCTGGCGAGGCGCTGCTCGCGCGGAGGTTCCGAAACCCGCGCCGCACTCGGGCCGGCGTGGGGTCGCCGAAGGCGAACTCACCACCATGTTTGGCGGGCCGGCCGCCCTGCGGCTGGTAGACCCGCGGCGGGGTGGCACGGCGCAGTACCCGGTCCGAGCGCATCCGGCCGAGGATTTCCACGGGGAGATCACGCAGTAGCCAGGCGATGCGCGGGGCCTCGTAGCCGGCGTCCAGCACGATCAGGATGTCGCGGACCCCGGCACGCCACTGCCCGGCGTCGATGAGCCGGTTGACGAGCTGCCGGATCTGCGCGCACGTGATCGTGGTGAGGTCCGCGCCCGGCGGCCGCCGCACCGCGTCCAGCAGCGCGGTCCACGAGGTCCGGCCGGTCTCCAGCGCGGCGATGAACGAGTACGGCCAGCCCGGGATCATGCGGTGTTCGTCCTTGCCGCGCCCGTAGGTATGGCAGAACGAGCGCTGTGGACTACAGGCACCGTCCGGGCGCAGCCACGGCGAGACGTCCACGGCAAGCACCAGGCGCAGGGTGGGCTTGCGCCGCACTGGCGACGGACGGGCTTCGCGACCTGGCTGTCCATCCCGCTGCCTCGGGCCGGTATCCGCGTGTCGCACCGCACGACCCGCGGCCGGTCCCGGTGCTCGGCGAGCCCTGGCCAGGGTGCCTGCTCGCGGTCGCGGTGCCGCGCAGAGAGCCGACGCCTGCTGGGTGCCGATCGCCTCGGGGCTGACGCCGCACGGCCTGCGGCACAGCGACAAGACGCAGATGCAGGAGCTCGGAGTCCCGGCCGTTCTTCAGGACGGCCGGATGGGGCACTTCGACGGCTCGGTCCAGGCGCGCTACTCACATGTCACGCCGGCCATGCGACTTCAGTTCCTCGCCCAACTGACGGGGCTGTGGGAGGCCGCCTTGGACGCGCGGCTCGCGATGACGCCGCACTCCCCGGTCGTCGTGCTGGACCGGCTGCTGGAAGCTCGCCGGAAGCAGGTCGGGGAGTGAGACATCAAGATCCACTCCCGGATCACTCCCAGAGGTGGGTCAGGCAAACAAATCAGGGCCGGTCCTCCGCGTGGAGGACCAGCCCTGAGCTGGTGTTTCTAAGGGTCGGGGTGGCCGGATTTGAACCGACGGCCTCTTCGTCCCGAACGAAGCGCGCTACCAAGCTGCGCCACACCCCGAGCGTGCTCAGCAATACTAGCCGACGCCCCGGCGGTCGCGAAATCGGTATCCCTTGCCGGTGAGTCCGCAGGTCAGCGCGGTGTCAGCGTCAGAATCGTGGCCTCCGGGCGGCAGGCGAATCGGATCGGGGCGGTCGGGTGGGTGCCCAGGCCCGCCGACACGTGGAGCCAGGCTTCCGAGCCGGGCCAGCGGTGCAGGCCCTTGGCCATCGAGTGCGGGAGGTCGCAGTTCGTGGTGAGGGCTCCGTAGCCGGGCACGCAGACCTGGCCGCCGTGGGTGTGGCCGGCCAGCATGAGGTTGAAGCCGTCGGCGGCCATCGCGTCCAGGACGCGCGAGGCCGGGGTGTGGGTCACGCCGATGTGCAGGTCGGCGCCGGAGTTGATCGGGCCGGCCACCGAGGGGTAGTCGTCCTTTTCGATGTGGGGGTCGTCGACGCCGGCGAGTTCGATCGAGCGGCCGCCGGCCTTCACGATGGTCCTCGCGTTGTTCAGGTCCGCCCAGCCGGCCTCGACGAAGGCCGCGCGGAGGTCCTCGGCGGGCAGGTCGACGCCCTGCTGGTATTCGCGGTCCGGGAGCAGGTACTGCAGGGGGTTCTTCCAGATCGGGCCGCGGTAGTCGTTCGAGCCGAAGACGAAGGCGCCGGGGAGGCCGAGGAACGGGTCCAGGGCGCGCAGGACGGCGGGGATGGCGTCGGGGGCGGCCATGTTGTCGCCGGTGACGACCACCAGGTCGGGGTCGGTGCCGCCGAGGGCGGCCACCCAGTCCTGCTTGCGGCGCTGGTCCGGCATCATGTGCAGGTCCGAAATGTGCAGGATGCGCAGGGGTTCGGCGTCCGGTTCCAGCACCGGTACGTCGAAGCGGCGCAGGGTGAACATGTTGCGTTCGACCAGGGAGGCGTAGGCGAAGGTGGCGCCGCCGACGGCGGTGAGGCCGGCGGCCAGGGCGATAAAGGAGCGCTTGCGCATGACGGCCAGAGTAGTTTGATCGTCCATGGGAACGCTGAAAGACCGCCTGAAGGATGACCTGCACACCGCCATGAAGGGTCGTGACGAGCTGACCACGTCGACGCTGCGGATGGCTTTGACTGCCGTGCGTAATGCCGAGACGGCCGGCGACGCCGCGAAGGTTCTCAGCGACGACGAGGTGCTCGCCGTGCTGGGCAAGGAGGCGAAGAAGCGCCGCGAGGCCGCGAACGCCTTCGCCGGCGCCGGGCGCACCGATCAGGCCGCGAAGGAGAACGCCGAGGGCGAGATCCTGGACCGCTACCTGCCGGCGCAGCTCACCGACGAGGAGATCGACGGGCTGGTCGCGGAGGCGCTGCGGGCGGGTGGCTTCGCCGGCAAGGCGCAGATGGGGCCCGCGATGAAGGCGGCACAGGCGGCGGTCGACGGCCGGGCCGAGGGCGGCCGGGTCGCCGCGGCCGTGCGCAGGCAGCTTGGCTGAGGCGCGCCACCATCCGGTGGTGGAAACGAAGCGGGCGGGTCACCCGGAGGTGACCCGCCCGCGTTGTCATCGGCGGCGTGGCGGCTTCGGCTTTTCCGCGTCTCCCGGGTCGTCGGGTTTCTTGCCCGAGCCCTTGCTGATCTCGATGCTGACGTAGCCGCCCTTGATGGTCCGGCCGCTCGGGTTGGTGCCCGCGGCCGTGCCCTTCGGGCACTGGGACTCGACCTCGTTGTTGCTGACCGAGGCGCTGAAGCCGGCGCTCTCGACCCGGGCCACCGCGCCCGCGAGGGTCGCGCAGGTCACGTCCGGGATGGAGCGCTGGTCGCCTTCCGCGATCTTCCTGCTGCTGGGCCTCTTGAACTGGATCTTCGGCGTGCCCTTGAGGATGTCGCCCATCGTGTTCCAGACCGCGGGGTTCACGATGCCGTGCGACATCTGGTCCTTGTGGTTCTGGTAGTCCGGGTTGACCAGGTAGCCGGCGATCGTCAGCGAGCTGCTGCCGATGATCAGCGCGGCGGTCTTCGAGTTGTCGGTCGTGCCGGACTTGCCGTAGATCGGGTGCCGGATCGTCGCGTGGGCCTGCGCCGCCGTGCGGCTGCCGCCGCAGCTGCCGAGCTGCGCGGTGTCGCCGACCGGGCAGCGGGCGGCGTCGAGGGCCGCGCGGGCCACGTCCTTGGAGGTGGCCCGGATGCAGTGCGGCTTGCCGACGTCGATCTTCTCGCCACCCTTCGACGTGATCTGCTGCACCGGGGTCGGCGCGCAGTACATGCCGTCGCCGGCGAGGGTCGCGTACGCGTTCGCCATCTCCAGCGGGGTCGACGACGAGACGCCGAGGGTGAAGGCGCCCCACTGGTGTGCCGAGGCCTTGTTGGAGGCGAGCTGGGCGTCGGTGCTCGTCCGGAACTGCACGCCGAAGCGCTGGGCCACGTCGACGACCTTCTCGGCGCCGACGCGTTCCTGCAGCGGTACGAAGAAGGTGTTGATCGAGCGGCTGAAGCCCGTCCACATGTTGGTGACGCCGCCGGCTCCGCCGCCCGCGTTGCTCGGGCAGTAGTAGATGCCGTTGCAGGTGGACCGGCCGGGGCCGATGCGGTACTTCGAGACGTACTTGGCGGGGGCGTTGATCGAGTATGCGAGCGGGTAGCCGTTTTCCAGCGCGGCGACGATGGTGAATATCTTGAACACCGAGCCGGCCTGGTAGCCGGTGATGTCGCCGCCGCCGGTGAGCAGCGGGTTGGTCGTGTTCGGGTACGTGCCGCGGATCTTCTTCCTCGCCTTGCGCGGGTCCGAGGAGATCTTGTTCTTCGGGTTGTCGGGGTTGTCCAGCTTGAACCGGCGGTTCGCCGCGAGGACGCGCACCCGGCCGGTGCCGGGCTGGATGCCGGCGAGCAGCAGCGCGTTCTTGTTCTTCTCCGAGATGTGCTCGCTGATGTTCTTGCGGGCCGCCTGCTGCCCCTTGATGTCCATCGACGTCTGGATGCGGTAGCCGCCGCTCTTCAGGCGCCGCTCACGGTCGTACGTGGTCGCGCCGAAGGCGTCCTGGCTGAGCCACCAGCGGTAGAAGTAGTCGCAGAAGAAGCCCCAGCTGTTCTTCGCCACGGACACGCAGCCGTTGCCGGGCCGCTTGACCGTGCGGCTGATCTTCGTCGCGGTCGCCTTGCGGGCCTCGGCCGGGGTGATGAGGCCGAGGTCCTTCATGTCGTTGATGACGTAGTTGCGGCGGTCGAGCGCCTGCGGGTAGCCGCTGGCGGTCGTGGGGTTGAACGCGGTGGGCGCCTTCACCATGCTGGCCAGCAGGGCGGACTCGGCGACCGTCAGATCCTTGGGCTTCTTGCTGAAGTACACCTGGCTGGCGGCGTAGACGCCGTAGGCACCGTTTCCGAAGGGCGCGGCGTTCAGGTAGCCCTCAAGGATCTTGGCCTTGTTCAGCTCCTTCTCGATCTGCATCGCGTACTTCATCTCGGTGATCTTGCGCTTGGGCGTGTCCTTGGTGGCGTCGACGACCTCTTGGGGGCTGGTCGCCGAGTAGGCCAGGGTCATCCGGACCAGCTGCATGGTCAGCGTCGAGGCGCCCTGCTGGGACTTGCCGCTCTTGTTGCTGACGATCGCGCGGGCGACACCCTTCAGGTCGACGCCGTTGTGCTTGTAGAACTCGTGGTCCTCGGCCGCGATGATCGCGTTCTGCATGTTCTTGGAGATGTCCTTCAGCGGGGCGTCGCTGCGGAACTCGTCGTAGAACACCGAAATCTGCGTCTTGTTGTCGGACGCGAAGATCCGCGTGATCTGCGGTGCCGTCGCCTGCCTGAGCTCGCTGGGCAGGCTGGCGAAGGTCTCGCCGCCGGCCTTTGCCGCCAGGCCGGACATGGCGACCGCGGGGAACGCGGCGGCGGCGACGACAACGCCCGCGAGCAGGCCACAGATAAGCAGCGAGGTCGCGTTCGCGAAGATGTTGTGATCGCGTCTGCGCATCCAGGAGGTCACCTGAGCAGGGTACGCGAATAACGCACGTGAACGCGTGTCGAGAAGGTTGCGATTCGCCCAGAATGAGTCTCCTCCATCCGGAGCGCAAGTGTGGCGATTCCCGGGAACTTCCCCAAAATTTCTTACTGTCCGGTAGGCCCTGGATGCCCGGAAATACCGAGGTATACGTTTTTGAGGGACAACGTTGCGTAATTGCCTGACTACAGAGCATGATGATCCGGCGAGCTATCGCACGACGTCTGCGCGACTTGGGGGACATGGGCGCTCAGATGTCAGGGGGAAGCAAGGGGGGACGTGGACAGATGGGAATGATCAGCGACTGGCCCAGCATGGCGGCGTGTCAGAGTGGCGACCCTGACGCACTCTTCGTGCAGGGCGCCGAGCAGAACGTGGCGAAGAGGATCTGCCGCAGCTGCCCGGTCCGCTACGAGTGCCTTGCCGACGCACTGGACAACCGGATCGAGTTCGGCGTCTGGGGAGGCATGACCGAGCGGGAACGCCGCGCACTGCTGCGCCGGCACCCGCACGTGGCGAGCTGGCGGAAGATGTTCGAAGCCGCGCTTCGCGAGAAGGGCGCCGACAAGGTACTCGTCTCCACCCGCTGATCCATTTCAGGCCAGCGCAGCACCGATTGTCCGCAGCCCGTCGACGTCGTGCACGTCGGCGGGCTGCGCCATCACCGCCACCGTCGGCACCTGCGGGAAGGCGTCGGTGAACTGCGCCGCCACCTTCAGCTCCCGCTCGACCAGGCGCAGCAGGGCCGCGTGGATCCGCAGCGCGTCCGCGGTGGTCTGCTGATCGCCGGCCGCGTCCAGCGCGACCGCCGCGGCCTCGGCCGCCTCCAGCGGAAGGCTCGTCAGCGTGGCGCCGTGGGTGCGGTTGAGCACCAGGCCCGCGAGCGGCATGCGCTCCGCGACCAGCCGCTCCGCGAAATGGGCCGCCTCGCCGACCGCGTCCCGCTCCGGGGCCGCGACCAGCAGGAACGCGGTCTGCGGGTCCTGCAGGATCCGGTACGTCTCGTCGGCGCGCTGCCGGAAGCCGCCGAACATCGAGTCCAGGGCCGAGACGAAGCCGGACAGGTCGGTCAGCAACTGGGCGCCCAGGATCCGCTGCACGGCCCGGGAGAAGACCCCGAACGAGGCCGTGACCAGGCTGAACATGCTGCGCCCGCCGCGGGCGGGCGCCATCAGCAGGCGCAGCATCCGGCCGTCCAGGAAGCGCGACAGCCGGGCCGGTGCGTCCAGGAAGTCCAGCGCCGAGCGGGACGGCGGGGTGTCGACCACGATCAGATCCCAGTCGTCGCCCGCGCGCAGCTGACCCAGCTTCTCCATCGCCATGTATTCCTGCGTGCCGGAGAAGGTCGAGCTCATGGCCTGGTAGAACGGGTTCGCGAAGATCTCCGCGGCGCGCTGAGGCGAGGTGTGCGCCTGCACGACCTCGTCGAACGTGCGCTTCATGTCGAGCATCATGGCGTGCAGCTCGCCGCCGGTCGCCTCGGTGTCGATGCCCTTGACCTGCCGCGGCGTGTTGTCGAGCTCGGTGAGGCCCATCGACTGCGCCAGCCGGCGCGCGGGGTCGATGGTCAGCACCACCGTGCGGCGGCCGTGCCGCTCGGCGGCCCGCAGGCCGAGCGCCGCGGCGGTGGTCGTCTTGCCCACGCCGCCGGCGCCGCAGCAGACCACGATCCTGGTTCCCGGGTCGGCCAACAGGGCGTCGACGTCCAGGCGAGGGGCTGTCCGGTCGGCAGGCACGTTTCCGAGCGTACTGACTCGTAGCCTGTGCGCGATGCAGAGCGGCGTGGGGTGTGGCGGGTCAGACAGCCATCAGGCGGGCGGCCAGCTCGTGCAGGCCGTCGCGGTCGACGCCGCCGGCGAGCAGCGGCAGCTCCACCATCGGGCGCCCCTGCTCGGCCAGCTCGGCGCGCATCGATTCCTCCAGCCCGCGGCGGGTCAGGTGCGCCCGCGCCTCGGCGTGCAGGCCGTTGACCGTCGCCGCGTCGGCGGGCAGGCCGGCCGCGGCCAGCCCGCGCTTGAGCTCGGTCTTGGTGACCCGGCCGGAGGTGAGCAGCGGCGGCCGGGCGCCGTTGACGATGATCCGGCCGACCGGGATGTGCAGCGCGGACAGCTCGGCGATCGCGTCGACGCTCTCCTGCACCGGCATCTCCTCGAGCAGCGTCACCACGTGCACGGACGTGATCGGCGAGCGCAGCAGCGAGGCGACGCCGTCGCTCTGCGTCTTGATCGGGCCCACCTTCGCCAGGCGGGCGGTCTCGGCGGTGACGTTGAGGAAGCGGCCGATCCGGCCGGTCGGCGGCGCGTCCAGCACGACCGCGTCGTACGCGCGCCGGCCGTCGGACGAGCGGGTGGTCGCCTCCTTCACCTTGCCGGTGAGCAGGACGTCGCGCAGGCCGGGTGCGATCGTGGTGGCGAAGTCGATCGCGCCGATCCGGCGCAGGGCCCGGCCGGCCGCGCCCAGCTTGTAGAACATGTCGAGGTACTCGAGCAGGGCCTCCTCGGGATCCACCGCCAGCGCGCGGACCTCGCCGTCGCCCCGGATCGGGGTGGCGATGCGGTGCTCCGCGTACGGCAGGGGGTCGGTGCCGAACAGCTGGGCGATGCCCTGCCGGCCCTCGACCTCGACCAGCAGCGTGCGGTGCCCGCCCGCGGCCAGCCCGAGCGCGAGCGCCGCGGCCACAGTGGTCTTGCCGGTACCGCCCTTGCCGGTGACGACGTGCAGCCGCGCCGGCCAATCGTTGCTAGCCACGTCACCGAGCGTACGGCCTGGGTTCAGCTACCGATGTCGCACACGAGCCAGTCGGTCTTGTGCACGACGGTGAAGGTGAGCTGCTGCTGCGCCGCCTTCTCGTCGTCCGTGGTCATCGTGAGCGGCACCACGACCGTGGCCCGGTCGTCGGTCTGCCTGGTGACCGCCGGCTCGGTCCAGCTGAAGGTGGGCGCGTCGTACTCGCTGGCGTACGCCTTGATCTGGCTGACCCGGTCGTCCAGCTTGTCCTGGTCGAGGGCCTCGCGGCAGACGACGTCCCCGGCCGCCGCCGCGTCCTGCTGGATGTAGACCGCGGTCATGAAGGTGTTGACGGCGGTGACCGGGTCGGGCTCGCCCTTGCCGCTGTCGCCGTCGCGCAGCAGCATGACGGCCGACACCGCCCCGCCGGCGAAGATCAGCAGGGTGACCACCAGGGCGAGCGAGACCCGCAGGCCGGTGCGCCGCTGCCGCTCGGCGCCGGTGAGCACCGGCATCGTGGTCTCGGTCGTGTGCGGGTCGAACGGCACCTGCCACGGCTGCGGCAGCATGCTCAGCGAGATCGCCTCGGTCGGCTCGTCGTGCTGCACGCCCGGCTGCACCTCGGCGGGCGGCGAGTGCTCCCAGGACAGGTGCTCCGGCGGCGGGATCCGCCACTCGCCGGGCCGCTCGTGCCGGGCGTGGAACGGCTCGGACGGCGGCGGCTGATGCCAGACGATGTCGCCCTCGACGACCTCGGTCGGCTGCTCGGAGGGCTCCGGGGCGGGCGGACCGGACTCGTCGGGGAAGGCACCGATCGGCGGCCATTCGGGCACGCCGGCGGCCGGCGGCCCATCGAGGAAGTCGTCGAGGTCCGGCGGCGGCGCGGCGGTGACCGAGGACATGCGCGTGGACTCGCCCTGCGGCGGTTGCGTCATCGTGCCCCCTCGGCCTGCGGAATCGGGCGGCGCCCCGTGCTCAGCGTAACGAAATCCGGACACTCGCGAGGCAGCTCCGGTGGCCTGGATAGGCTGTCGCCGAAGTCGACGGGCACGAGCCCCGAGCCGAGCGACAGGGAGCTGGACGAGCAATGCAGAAGTGGGAGTACGTGACCGTGCCGCTGCTGGTCCATGCGACCAAGCAGATCCTCGACAACTGGGGCGAGGACGGCTGGGAGCTGGTACAGGTCGTGCCGGGCCCGAATTCCGAGCAGCTGGTGGCGTACATGAAGCGGGCCAAGTCGTGACGGCGCCCACCCCGGTGAGCGGGGACGGCGGCGTGGACGCGTACGCGCGCCTGGCCGAGCTGGGCCTCACGCTGCCGGCGGTCGTGCCGCCGCTGGCCTCCTACGTGCCGGCCGTGCAGTCCGGCAACTACGTCTACGTCTCCGGCCAGTTGCCGATGGTCGACGGCAAGCTGCCGCAGGTCGGCAAGGTCGGCGCGGACGTCACCGCCGAGCAGGGCGCCGAGCTGGCCCGCTACTGCGCGCTGAACGCCCTCGCCGCGATCGACTCGCTGGTCGGCCTGGGCCGGATCGTCAAGATCGTCAAGGTGACCGGCTTCGTGGCGGCGGCGGAGGGCTTCACCGGCCTGCCCGCCGTGGTCAACGGCGCCTCCGAGCTCTTCGGCGCGGTGCTGGGCGAGCAGGGCCGGCACGCGCGCAGCGCCGTCGGCGTCGCCGAACTGCCGCTGGGCGCACCGGTCGAGGTCGAGGTCATCGCGGAGATTTCCTGAACCCGGACGGTAGGTGACCGCCGGTGACCGGATCGCACATCCGGTCCCCGGACGGTCAGCGCAGAGCGACGTAAGATTCCCAGCATGGGGGCCGCCGAGGTCGAGCAAATTCCGGGCTGGGTGACGCTGCTGCGCGCGCCGAATCCGGGTCCGATGACCCTGGACGGGACCAACACCTGGGTGTTGCGGGCGCCGGGCGAGGAATTCGCGGTGGTGATCGACCCCGGGCCGCTGGACGAGGGACATCTCGCCCGGATCGCCGAACACGGTCCGTTCCACTTCATTTTGGTCACCCACGGTCACCATGACCACGTCGAGGGCGCCGCCCGCCTCTCCGGGATCCTGGGCGGGGTCCCGGTGCTGGCCGCCGACCCGCGGCACGGCATCGGCGCGGGGCCGCCGCTGGGCAGCGGCGAACCGCTCGGCGCCGGCGGCCTCGACATCCGGGTGCTGGACACGCCGGGGCACACCGCCGACTCCGTCTGCTTCCTGGTGGAGTGCGCGGGCGAGCGGGTCGTCTTCACCGGCGACACCATCCTGGGCCGGGGCACGACCGTGGTGGCGTGGCCCGACGGCGACCTGGCCGCGTACCTGACCAGCCTCGGTGCGCTCACCGCGTACGAGGGGATCCCGATGCTGCCGGGGCACGGCCCGGCGCTGACCGACTGCGCGGCGGTCGCGCGGTCCTATCTCGACCACCGCCAGGAGCGGCTCGCCCAGGTGCGGGCCGCGATCGCGGCCGGGGCCGACTCTCCCGAGACGATTGTCGACGCGGTGTACCCGGACATCGCACCCGGTGTCCGTTTCGCGGCCGAGTGGTCGGCGCGCGCGCAACTCGAGTACCTGAGGCGGGAATCACAGCGACCCCCGGAACAGTTGGACCCGCTGTGACCTGTCCCGTGTGTGGAACCGTCGCCGTTCCCGGTGCCCGTTTCTGCCACAACTGCGGTGCCGCCCTGCCCGCCGCCGCCACTCTGCCCGCGGCGGAGCGGCGGATCGTCACCGTGCTCTTCGGTGACCTCTCCGACTTCACCTCCTGGTCCGAGGATCTGGACCCCGAACGGGTCGGCGCGGTGACCGACCGGGTGCTCGCCGCGCTCGCCGGCGCGGTCAAGACCTTCGGCGGCCACGTCGACAAGCTCACCGGCGACGGCATCATGGCCGTCTTCGGGGCGCCCGTCGCGCACGAGGACGACGCCGAGCGCGCCGTGCGGGCCGCGCTGAGCATGCAGCGCGCCGTGCGGCGGGTGCTCGACGACGAGCGCGGCGGCGGCGCGCCGCTGGGCCTGCGGGTCGGGCTCAACACCGGCGAGGTCGTCGCGGGCATCCAGGCCTCGATCGAATACACGGTCATCGGCGACACGGTGAACACGGCCGCCCGGCTGGCCGACGCCGCCGCCGTCGGCGCGGTCTACGCGGGCTCGCGCACCTCGGCGGGCACCCGGCACGTCGCCTCCTGGCGGCAGTTGCGGGCGCTGCGGCTCAAGGGCAAGCGCGAGCCGGTGCCGGCGTACGAACTGCTCGGCCTGCACGACGCGCCCGGCACCCGGTCCGGCCTCGGCGACGAGGCGCCGTTCGTGGGCCGCGAGACCGAACTGGGCCGGGTGTCCGGCCGGCTCGCCGAGGTCGTCGACTCCGGCACGCCCCGGGTGATGGTGATGACCGCCGAGGCCGGCATCGGCAAGACCCGGTTCGCCGGCGAGGTCAAGCGATTCGCGGCCGGCTACGACGTCGGCGCGGGCCGGTTCGCCGGGCACACCGGCGCCCGGGTGCTGCGCGCCCGCTGCCGCGCGTTCGGCGAACGGCGCCGCTTCGCGCCGCTGGCCGACCTGGTCCGCAAGTCCGTCGGCCTGCCCAAGGACGTGGCGTCGACGATCACCCGCCCGGTCGTCGAGGAGCGGCTGCGCAAGCTCGTCACCCGGCTCGGCCGCGACGGCGGCGCGCCCGACGTCGACATCGACCGGCTGCTCGCGCTGCTCGGCTACGGCGAGACGCCGGTCAACCCGGTCGGCCCGGCCGCCGTCGCGGAATACCAGCCGACCGGCGGCGCGCGGCCGGAGACGGAGACCATCCCGATCGCGGTCGCGGGGCTGCTCACCGCGCTGGCCCGGGAGGCGCCGCTGGTCGTCATCGTCGACGACCTGCACGACGCGACCGCCGAGACGATCGACGCGCTGGGCGCGGTGCTCTCCCGCCTGGACGGACCGGTGGTCCTGCTGCTGCTCGGCCGCCCCGAGCTGGTGCGCACCGCGGGCGCGCTGACCCGGCTCGCCGACGCCGAGGTGCACACGCTGCCGCCGCTGCGCGGCGCGGACGCGTCCCGGCTGCTCACCTCCTATCTGAACGGCGGCAAGCTGCCGCAGCCCGACGCGGACCGGCTGCTCGCGACCGCGCAGGGCAACGCGTTCTACCTGGCCGAGCTGGTGACGCTGCTGATGGAGCGCGGCGCGCTGATGCCGGCCGTCGGCGCCAACGCGGCCGGCCGGTGGCAGCTCGCGGCCGGCTCGATGGGCAGCCAGCTGCTCTCCCGCGACCTCGCCGCGGTGCTGGCGGCCCGCATAGACGCGCTGCCGACCGAGCCCCGCTCGGTGCTGCGTGACGCGGCCGTCGTCGGGGACACCGTGCCGACCGGCGTCATCGAGGCGCTGCGGGAGCGGCGCGCGCCCAGCGACGCCCGGCCGGGCGCGGTCGCGGCCGTCGAGCTCGAGCGCGCGGTCGACGAGCTGCTGCAGCGCCGCATGCTGCACCGGGTCCGCGGCGGCTACGCGTTCAGCACCCCGCTCATGCGCGAGGCCGCGTACGCGGGGCTGGGCAAGGCCGACCTCGCCGACCGGCACGCGTACCTGGCCCGCTGGGCGGCGCCCGAGACCGTGACGGCGCTGGGCTATGACGGCGCCGGGCGGCTCAGCCTCGGCGAGAACGAGCGGGACGCGTTCGTCGCCACCCACGCCGAGTGCGCGGTCGAGCTCGCCGACGCCGTACGGCTGCGCCCCGACGCCGCGGCCCGCGACGTGATCCCGCTGGGCGTCGCCGCCCTCGGCCGGATGGCCCGGCGGGCGCTTGCCAACATCGAGCCGGCCGCCTCCATCCAGTACGCGGAGCGCGCCGCCGTCCTCGCCAAGGACGACCTGCCGCTCTCCGATCAGCTCGTGCACGCCCGCGCGCTGCTGCGGCTGGGCCGGGCGTCGGACGCGCTCGCCTACGGCGAGAAGATCGCCGGGAACGCGGACGACGAGCCGGTGTGCCGGGCCGAGGCCCTGCTGGTCGTCGGCCGCGCCCAGGAGGCGCTCGGCGACTCCGGGCGGGCGGTCGCGGCCTGGCAGCAGGCGCTGGACGTGGCCACCGAGGCCGAGCTGGCGCCGGAGCGCGCCAACGCGATGCGCCGGCTCGGCATGGCCGACTTCCTGGCCGGCAAGCTGAGCCAGGCGAGCAGCCGGTTCGCCGCGGCCTACCAGGTGACGCTCGCGGCGGGGGACCGGCACGGGCAGGCCTGGGCGCTGCAGAACCTGGCCTGGGTGACCACGACCCGGGGCGACTTCGCCGGCACCGACGCCGTCCTTGGCCGGGCCGCCCGGCTCTTCGCCGAGCTCGGCGACCCGGTGGGGCGGTCCTGGCTGCGCGGCACCACCGCCTTCGCGCGGCTGCTGGCCGGCCGGCTGCACGAGTCGCGGCGGCTGGCCCGGATCTTCCTGCCCTTCGGTGACCGGGTCGGCGAGGGCTGGGCGGTGGGCACGCTGCGGGCCGTCGAGGCGTACGCGGCGGCCGAGCTGGGCGACCTGGGCGAGGCGGACGGCGAGGCGCGCCGGGCGTACCGGGACTTCGCCGCGGTCTCCGACGACTGGGGCCGCGGGCTCGCGCTGGTCGTGCGCGGCGCGATCGCCCGGGGCCTGAACGAGCCCGAGCACGCCGAGGACCTGCTCACCGACGCGCTCGAGTTCGCCGCCCGCACCGGTCACCCGCTGCTGCTGGGCATGGCCGGCACGCTGCGCGGCTTCGTGGCGCTGCACCGCGGCGACATCGAGGCGGCCGAGGCCGACGCGCGCCGGGTGATGATCGCGGTCGAGCCGCACAATCCGCTGGCACCGGCGCAGGTCGGGCCGCGGGTGCTGCTCGCCGAGGCGCGGCTGCGCGGTGGCGACGCCGCCACCGCGGTCGGGCTGCTCGCACCCATCGCGACGGACACCGGCGGCTCGCTGCTCTTCTCGCGGCGGCAGTCGCTCGTGTCGTACGCGTCCGCCCTGCTTGCCGACGGCCGGGTCGACGACGCGGCGACCTGGATCCGGCGCGCCCGGGAGGTTCCGGCCGAGGATGTGCGCAGCGGCGTGGTCGCGGCGATGGTCCTCGCCCGGGTGAATGCGGCGGCCGGCGCGATGGCCGAGGCCCGGGACGCCGCGGAGGAGGCCGTGCTGCTCGCCTACTCGACCGAACAGGCCAGTGAACGGGTTTCCGCGGAGGAGCTTAGGGATGCTTTGGCCCATTCCACGGTGGAGCCGCCTGAATCTGTCGCGTACGCGTCTGACGTGCCCGGATGAACTCGACCACCGGTCGCGTATTTTCTAAGCCGTGACCCACACCCCGCCTGGCCGTCTGCCCGCGCCGTACGTGCCAGGCATGTCTGGTTTGTCGGTAATGGCCCGCGGTGGATACGCGACCGTCTACCGTGCCACCCAGGATTCGGTGGGCCGTGACGTCGCCATCAAGGTGGAGAACCGGACCCTCGACAACGCGCGGGACCAGGCGCGCTTCCTGCGCGAGGCGAAGGCGGCCGGGCGGATGTCGTCGCACCCGCACGTCGTCGACCTCTTCGACGTCGGCGTGACCGTCGACCAGCACCCGTACCTGATCATGGAGCTCTGCGACGGGTCTTACCTCGACCGGATGCGGATCTCCCCGCTCGGCGCCGCCGAGGCCCGCGACCTCGGCGCCAAGATCGCCGACGCGCTGGTGCACTCGCACGCCAACGGGGTGCTGCACCGCGACGTCAAGCCGGCGAACATCCTGTACTCGCACTTCAACCCGGCGGTGCTCGCCGACTTCGGCCTGGCCGTGCTCGGCGAGATGCGCGACTCCTCGGTCACCCTCGAGGTGCTCACCCCCGCGTACGCGCCGCCCGAGATGTTCTCGCACGCCGAACCGTCCGGCGCGGTCGACGTCTACGCGCTCTGCGCCACCCTCTACGCGGTCATGCGCGGCCGGCCGCCGCGCTGGGAGTCCGACCGCAGCCCCAGCCTGATCACGCTGATGGACCTCTTCAACCAGCCGATCCCGGAGCTGCCGGGCGTGCCGCGCGCGCTCATCGAGATCCTCCGGTACGGGATGGCGAACGACCCCCGCGCCCGCCCGACGGCGGAACAGCTCCGCGAGCTGCTCACCGGGCTGAACCTCGGTGCGCCGGGCCAGCAGCCGGCGCCGACGGTCTACCGCGCGTCGACGTTCCAGCCGCCGACACCCCGGCAGACCCACCCGGACCCGCGGCCGCGCCCGCCGGTCTCGCCCACCCGCGACGTGCACGGCGGGGACGAGACGCCGACCGTGCACACCGACCCGCGCAAGCGCGGCAAGCGGAGGTGGCTGTTCGGCGGCTTCGGGGTGTTCCTGCTGCTGGCGGCCTCGATCGGCGGCGCCCTGCTGGCCTCGTCGCAGGGTCCGATGATGCGCTCGATGGCCGGCCGGCTCACCGGGGCCGCCGCCTCCACCGTGCCGGTCGCGCTGTCCCGGCTGCCGGGCTGCACCTCCGGCCGGGCGCACTGCCCCGACGAGGTCGAGTGCTACACCCGGCACACCGAGAGCGGCCTGGTCGCGCGCCGGGTCGCCTGCTCGCGGGAGCACAGCTGGGAGGTCTTCGCGGTCGGCAAGCTGCCGTCCGGAGTGGAGCCCGGCGACCGGGTCGCGGTCACCGCCGACCCGACCGTGCGCAGGGTGTGCAGCCGGGTGACGTTCCGCCGGACCACCACCCGCACCGACAGCGCCGAATGGGCACTGTCGGTGCTGCCGCCGACCACCGCGGACCGGATGTTCCGGTGCCTGGCGGGCCAGGGCGTCAACCGGCTCCGCGGGCCCGTGCTGGCCCGCGGCTGATCACTCAGGGTCGAGGACGGCCAGCAGCTCGCCCGTGTCGACCTCCGCGCCCGGGCGCACCGGCAGCGAGGCGACCACCCCGGCCGACGGGGCGTGCACCGGGTGCTCCAGCTTCATGGCCTCCAGCGTGAGCAGCAGCTCGCCGGCGCGTACCCGCTGACCCGGCACCACCAGCACCCGGCGCACGGCGCCGGGGAGCGGGGCGATCAGCGAGCCCTCGGTGGCCTCCGGGGAGGGCAGCGGGAAGCGGGACAGCTCGCGCAGCGTCACCGACCCCTCCGGGCTGTCCACGTAGGAGATCTCGCCGACCCGGTGCACCTTGAGGCTCAGCCGGATCCCGTTGACGTCGAGGTCGACCCGGCCCCCGTCGGCGTGCACGACGGTCGTCGGCGGATGGTCGTCGAGCGTCGGCGCCTGGCCGAGGCCGGCGAGGTCCAGCTCCTCCGGGTCGACCGAGCGGACCCACCAGCCGGCGAGCTCGCCGTGCCGGTTCATCCGGTAGCCGACCTCGACCGGGCCGGCCGGGCCGTCGTAGACGGCGGTCTGCGAGCCGGACGGCACGTTGCGCCAGCCGGAGGGCAGCGACGCGAGGACGGGTGCGATCGCGCGCCGGGCGGCGGCACCGGCGAGGGCCGCGGCCAGGCACGAGATGCGTACCGCGTCCACCGAGGACAGCAGCGGGGCGAACACCTCGGGGTGGCGGTCCAGGAAGCCGGTGTCCACGTCGCCGGCGCGGAACGCCTGGTGCCGCAGCACGCGTACCAGCAGGTCGCGGTTGGCGACGACGCCGTGCAACTGGGTCCGGGTCAGCGCCGACGCGAGCATCCGCGCCGCCTCCTGCCGGGTCGGCGCCCAGGCCACGAGCTTGGCCAGCATCGAGTCGCCCTGCGGGCCGACGACCGAGCCGTCCATCACCCCGGCGTCCAGGCGCAGCCCCGGTTGCGGCAGCGGCCGGAACGAACCCGCCACATCGGGTACGCCGAAGCGGTGCAGGGTGCCGGACGCGGGCAGCCACGCGTACGCGGGGTCCTCGGCGCAGATCCGCACCTCGATGGCGTGCCCTCGGATCGCCGGCGGCCCCGGCATCGGCAGGTGGCCGCCCTCGGAGACGAGCAGTTGCAGGCGGACCAGGTCGTAGCCGGACACGCACTCGGTGACGGCGTGCTCCACCTGCAGGCTCGGCGTCAGCTCGAGGAACCAGAAGTCGCCCTCGTCGTCGAGCAGGAACTCGACGGCGCCGGCGCCCACGTACCCGATGGCCCGGACCGCGAGGATGGCGGCGCGGCACAGCTCCTCGCGCAGCGCGGGGTCGACCGCGGGCGACGGCGTCTCTTCGATGATCTTCTGATAGCGGCGCTGCACCGAGCACTCGCGCTCGCCGAACGGCACCACCGCGCCGTGCGTGTCCGCGATGATCGGCACCTCGATGTGCCGGACGTTCTCCACGTACGGCTCGCAGAAGATCTCGCCGCCGATCTCCTGCCGGGTCGCGGCCACCGCCTCGGCCAGGGTCTGCGGGTCGCGCACGACCCGCATGCCCTGCCCGCCCCGGCCGCGGTCCGGCTTGATGAGCACCGGGAACTCGGTGATCGCGTCCGGGTCGGTCGCCGTCGACAGCACCGGCACGCCGGCCTCCGCGACCACGGCCTTGGTCTCGATCTTGCTGCCCAGCACGGCGAGCGTCTTCGCCGGCGGGCCGACCCAGATCATCCCGGCGTCCGCGACCGCCGCGGCGAACTCCGGATCCTCGGCGAGCGCGCCGTCGCCGGGGTGGATGGCGTTCGCCCCGGCCCGCCGGGCGGCGGCCAGGATCAGGTCGCCGCGCAGATACGTCGAGGCCGCGGTGCCACCGGAGAGGTGAACGGCGTAGTCCGCCTCCGTGACGTGCGGGGCATCGGAGTCGGCATCGGAGTAGACGGCGACCGTCTCGATGCCGACCAGGCGGCAGGTGGCGAAGACCCGGCGGGCGATTTCGCCGCGGTTGGCCACCAGAAGACGTCGGATCACTGGTCTACCTTTCAGGACTTCAGGGACTACTTCAGGGTCGGAAGACACCGACGTGCTCCGCGCCTTCGACAGCCGCGCTGTGCACCGCGGACAGGCAGAGGCCGAGTACCGTGCGGGTGTCGCGGGGATCGATGACGCCGTCGTCCGGCAGCTTGCCGCCCGGGCTCGAGCCCTCCGCGGGTCGCTCGACCGGCCAGCTGAAGAGGAACCGCGGCTCGTAGGCCCGGCCGTAGATGCCGCCCGCCTCCTCGGCGGGGGTGCCGCCGATCATGAGGGTCAGGTGCGGCACCGTCGACTTCGCGACGGCGTGCACCAGCGGGGCACCGTGCCGCACGTCGGCGGCCTCGTGCGCCTCGGCGGCCTGCGCGCCCGTGTACTGCACGAACAGCAGCGAGGTCGCGGTCGCGTTGGCGAGCTGTATGAAGTGCACGGCCTTTTGGGTCTCGGCGGGGGAGAAGGCGCCGCCCAGGTTGGCGAGCACGCCGATCGGGTAGCCGTGCAGCTCGCCCCAGCCGGTCACCAGCGCGGTGCCCTGCGCCGGCTTGAACTCGTCGAAGTCGCTGCCGTCCAGGATGCGGGCGAGCACCTCGCGCGGCTCGAACACCGTCGCCGGGTCGGAGCCGGCCATGGTCAGCAGGTCCTCGGCGTCGTACTTCGGTGGGTTCGGCGGGCAGTGCCGCGGCGCGGGCCCGCGCTTGCGCCAGTTGAACCGGCGCACGCACTGCCGGGCCAGCCGCAGCCCGTCGCGCTCGTCCTCGGCCAGCTGGTCGGCCGGGCCGGTGACCCCGGCCGGAACGGTCGGCGCGCTGCGTACCTCGGGCGCGGGCCGGCCGTTCGCCCCGGCCGCGCGGACCGGCTGCGGGTGGATGGTGAGCATCTTCGCGTGCCCGCGCACCATGATCGTGTAATCGGAGAGCGCGGGCAGGTAGGCCGCGTCACCCGTCGTCGCGCCGAAGACCACGCAGACCGTCGGCACCCGGTCCGCGGTCAGCTGGCTGAGGTCGCGGGCGATCGCGCCGCCCGGCGGCGGACCCGCCGGCGCGGCCGCGCCCGTCGACTCCACGAGATTCACCAGCGGCAGGCGGTTCACCGACGCGATCCGGGCGGCCCGCCTGATCTTCTCCACCGTGTACGGGTTGACGGCGCCACCGTCCACCGTCGGGTCGTTGGCGATGACGACGCACTCGACGCCCTCGACCACGCCGATGCCGGTGACCACGCTCGCACCGACCGGGAACTCGGAGCCCCAGGCGGCGACCGGGGACAGCTCCAGGAACGGGCTGTCCTGGTCGAGCAGCATCTCGACCCGTTCGCGCGGCAGCAGCTTGCCGCGGGCGTGATGCCTGGTCACCCACTTCTCGCCGCCACCCGCACGGGCGGCCTCCAGGGCGGCCTCGAGCTCGACCAGCCGCTCCAGCATCGCGCTGCGGCTCTCGAGGTAGGCGGGGGTGCGCGGGTCGATCGCGGTGTTGAGGACGGTCACGGAGCCACCTCTGCCATGCCCGCACGGCCCTCGCTGCGCTGGGTGCGTTCGCTCACGGCGATGTCACCCCGCTGCGCTGCACGCCCGCCACCATGTTCAAAGCCCGCGCCCTCTCGCCCGTGTAGTGCCTCTCGACCACCTCCGTAACGAGCGGCCGACCGGGTGCGACACGGATCATGGTGTGGCGGCTTTGTCCCCTGATCAGGTGCGTGTAGACGCGTTCAAGGGGCCGCCCATCAGGACGGCCCCCATCGTGCTTGGCCTGGTTTCGGCGCGGAACCCGTGGTCCCGCGCGGGCGGTCAGACCCGCGCCCGGCGGGCCAGCCGCTCCGGGTCGAGAATGATGACGCTCTTGCCGTCGAGCCGCAGCCAGGCGCGGGACGCGAAGTCCGCGAGCGCCTTGTTGACGGTCTCCCGCGAGGCGCCGACGAGCTGCGCCAGCTCCTCCTGAGTCAGGTCGTGCGTGACCCGCAGGACGCCGCCGTCCCGGGTGCCGAACCGGCCCGCCATCTGGAGCAGGTTCTTCGCCACCCGGCCGGGCACGTCCGTGAAGATCAGGTCCGCGAGCGCGTCGTTCGTCCGGCGCAGGCGGCGGGCGAGCACCCGCAGCAACTGCTCGGCGATCTCCGGCCGGTTGTTGAGCCACGGGCGCAGCGACGACTTCTTCAGCCGCGCCAGGCGCGTGTCGGTCACCGCGGTGGCCGTGGCCGTGCGCGGACCGGGGTCGAACAGCGACAGCTCGCCGAGCATGTCCGACGGGCCCATGATCGAGACCAAGTTCTGCCGGCCGTCCGCAGCGCGGCGACCAAGCTTGATCTTGCCGGAGAGAACGATGTAAAGGCTGTCACCCGCCTCGCCCTCATTGAAGACGATGTCGCCCTTACGGAACTCGATCGTCTCCATCTCCTTGGCGAGTGCCTCGGCAGCCTCCGGGTCAACGCCCTGGAAGATCCCGCTGCGAGCCAGTACCTCATCCATCGTTGTACCTCCGAATACGCGCTTCGCCGCGCACGATCAGTCTAGGCGCACGCGAGCCTCAACCAGGCGGGCACCCCTCGATCCAGATCTCGCAGCGTAGCCGGTCACGCCACCGAGGCCCGAAGAATCGTCGCTCCCGGTGAGCGATATCCAGCCGTTCGACGGTCGCCCCTGCTTGTCAGGCGACGGTATCGTTCCCGTCGATGAATGCCCACCCCCCGCGGCGTGGCCTGTTCGGCCGCCCGATTCTGACCGCCACCATCGTGGCCGCCGTCCTCGCCAGCGCGGCACTCGGCGGAGTCGCCCTGGCGGATCGAGGATCCCCCAAGGCCGCCGCTCCGGTCTGGAAGGTCCCGCCGTCCTCGACGCCCAAGGCCTCGGCCAAGACTCCCGACACGGAGTCCGCCACCGTCGGGGAGTCGATCACGCTCTCGGCGACCGGGGACATCATCATGGGCAGCGCGCCGAACAAGCTTCCCGCGAACGGCGGCGACGGCTTCTTCGACTCCGTCAGGGAAGCGCTGAAGTCCGACCTGGTGATGGGCAATCTCGAGCAGCCGCTCACCGACGACACCGGCACCTCGAAGTGCGGCTCGCCGCCGCGGGACAACTGCTACGCGTTCCGCTCGCCGCCCGCCTACGCGGGGCACCTGGTCGAGGCCGGCTTCGAGCTCATGAACACGGCGAACAACCACTCCAAGGACTTCGGGCCCCAGGGCTACCGGAACACGGTCGACGCGCTCGAGGAGGCCGGGCTCAAGCACACCGGCGCCCAGGGCGAGATCGCCGTCGCCGAGGTCAAGGGCGTGCGGGTCGCGGTCGTGGGCTTCTCCCCGTACGCGGGGGCCAACAACCTGAACGACCTGGACGCCGCGCGTGCCGTGATCAAGGAGGCCTCCGGCAAGGCCGACATCGTCGTGGTGCAGGTGCACATGGGCGCCGAGGGCTCGGACCGGGGTCACGTGAAACCGGGCAACGAGATTTATTTCAGCGAGAACCGGGGCGATCCGATCAAGTTCTCCCACGCGGTCATCGACGCCGGGGCGGACGTGGTCATCGGGCACGGGCCGCACGTGCTTCGCGGCATGGAGTTCTACGAGGGCAAGCTGATCGCCTACAGCCTCGGCAACTTCGCGGGCGGCGGCAAGACGCTCAGCAGCACCGGCGTCCTCAAGTACGGCGGCATCCTGCACGTCTCGCTGACCAAGGACGGCGAGTTCACCGGCGGCAAGTTCCAGTCGACCTTCCTGAACTCGGCCGGCAAGCCGACCCGGGACAGCGAAAACGAGCGTGGCCTCGCCCGCGTCCGCGAGTTGGGCGCCGCCGACTTCGGTGACACCGCCGCGACCATCGGTGAGGACGGATCGATCGCACCGCCGCAGTGACGGGTACATGACCGAAGACAGTCGGCGATGCGACGTACTCTTGCTCGCGTGAGCCGTCCTGTCATTGCCGCCCCTTCCGGTGCGGCCCTGCTCGCCCGGTCGGCCCGGCGCTTCGCCGGCGAGACCCCGATCGGACGCAAACGGCGGGCCCGCAGGATGGCGAGGGCACTGGCCGAGACGCATCCCGACGCGCATTGCGAGCTCGATTTCGAGACCCCGCTGCAGCTCGCGGTCGCGACGATCCTGTCGGCGCAGTGCACCGACAAGAAGGTCAACGAGGTCACCCCCGCCGTCTTCGCCAAATACCTGTCCGCGGCCGACTACGCCGCCGCCGACCGGGGCCGGCTGGAGGAGGTCCTCCGGCCGACCGGCTTCTTCCGGGCCAAGACGGATTCGCTGATCAAGCTCGGTCAGGCGCTGGTCGAGCGGCACGACGGCGAGCTGCCCGGCCGGCTGGAGCAACTGGTCGCGCTGCCGGGCATCGGCCGCAAGACGGCGAACGTCATCCTCGGCAACGCCTTCGATGTGCCAGGCATCACTGTCGACACCCACTTCCGGCGGCTGGTCAACCGCTTCGGCTGGGTCGACGAGGACGATCCGGTCAAGATCGAGTTCCTGGTCGCCGACCTGATCGAGAAGCGTGACTGGACCATGCTGTCGCACCGGATCATCTTCCACGGCCGCCGGGTCTGCCACGCGCGCAAGCCGGCCTGCGGCGCGTGCACGCTGACCGCCATGTGCCCGTCCTACGGCACCGGCCCGACCGAGGCGGTGCCGGCGGCGAAGCTGCTCAAGGGCCCGCGCGCCCGGGAACTCGCCGTGCAGGCGGGCGTCGACCCCGAGCTGGTGCCGGCCGCGGCCATCGCGACGCCGGAGGCGCCGTGAGCCGAGTCCGGGTAGGGCCGGCGCGGTGGCTGGCGCTGCCCCTGGCGCTGCTGCTCGCCGCGTGCACAGCGACGAAGGCGCCGACCCGGGCGGGCGGGGACGCCGTGGACTCGCCCTTCGCCGGCTGCGCGGCGCTCGTCGCCCCGCCGCTCCCCACCGCTTCCGCCGCCGGCCCGGTCGGCGTGGCTTCGGCCGCCGCCGACCTCCCTCCGCTGACCCTGCCCTGCTTCACCGGCGGGGAGGGCTTCGCGCTCGCCGGGCTGCGCGGGCCCGCGGTGATCAACCTGTGGGGGTCGTGGTGCCCGCCGTGCCGCGGGGAGCTGCCGCTCCTGCAGGAGCTCGCCGACCGGACCGCCGGCCGGCTGCACGTCGTCGGCGTCGACACCCACGACAGGCAGGACGCCGCGGCCTCGTTCGCCGCCGACAAGGCGGTGTCGTTTCCCACGCTCTTCGACCCGGACCAGCGACTGCTCACCGCGCTCGGCAAGGTCAACCTGCCGGTCACCGTCTTCGTCGCCGCAGACGGCAGTCGCTTCGTCTACGACGGCACTCCGCTCGACCGGCCCACCCTCGGCGACCTCGTGCGCACGCACACCGGCGTGACGGTGACCGAGTGATCGAGCGCCCGGAGGGACTCCCCGGCTGGTGGGAGCCGTTGCTGACCCGGGCCGGCTCCGCGCGTACCGAGGACTTCACCGCGCTGCGACCGCCCGCGAGCGGTGGGCGGGCCAGCGCCGTGCTGGTGCTGCTCGGCGAGGACCGGCCCGGCGAGCCCGACCTGCTGGTCCTGCAGCGGGCCGCGGCCATGCGCAACCACGCCGGTCAGGCCGCCTTCCCGGGCGGCGCGGCAGACCCGGGGGACCGGGACCCGGCGGCCACCGCGCTGCGGGAGGCCGACGAGGAGGTCGGCCTCGACCCGTCGAGCGCGACCGTCCTGATGTCGCTGCCCGAGCTCTACATCCCGGTCAGCCGGTTCGTGGTGACCCCCGTGCTGGCCTGGTGGCATGCGCCGCACCCGGTGCACTCGCGCGAGCCCGCCGAGGTCGCGCACGTCGCGCGGCTGCCGATCGCCGAGCTGGTCGACCCGGAGAACCGGATCCGGGTCCGGCACCCGAGCGGCTGGATCGGTCCCGCCTTCCAGGTCCGCGGGATGCTCGTCTGGGGCTTCACCGCCGGCGTCATCTCGGCCCTGCTGGACATGGCGGGCTGGGCCCGGCCGTGGGAGCCCGGCCGGCTCGTCAGACTGCCAGACACCCCGGTCACGGTGCCCGCCGCCTCCGACGAGGTGGTTACGTGACTGTCACTTCTACTCTGAGCGAGTGCATGTGGTCGATGGATTCCTGATCCTGCTCATGCTGGTCTTCGCCATCAGCGGCTACCGGCAGGGCTTCGTCATCGGGGCGCTGTCCTTCGGCGGGTTCTTCAGCGGTGCGCTGATCGGCCTGCAGGTCGGCCCGCTGATCGCGAACCAGTTCACCGATGACACGGTGCGGCTGGTCGTCTCGCTGGTGTCGATCTTCGCCCTGGCGGTGCTCGGACAGACCCTGGCGGGCTGGCTGGGCACCAAGCTGCGCCGCTCGATCTCGAGCCCGCCGCTGCAGCGGCTGGACGACGCGGGCGGCGCCGTGGTCTCGCTGGTCGCCGTGCTGGTCGTCGCGTGGCTGATCGCCGTGCCGCTGGGCTCGACGCCGTTCCCCGCCATCAACAAGCAGGTGCGCAGCAGCGCCGTGCTGAACGGCATCAACTCGCTGATGCCGGAGCAGGCGCAGGCGCTCTCGGCCGGCCTGCGCGAGTCGCTCAACACCAACGGCTTCCCGGACGTCTTCGGGGGCCTGGCCCGCACGAACGCCCGCGAGGTCGCGGCGCCGGATCCGGCGCTGGCCAGGTCGCAGGTGGTGGTCAGCTCCCGACGCTCGGTGATCAAGGTGCTCGGCACGGCACCGAGTTGCTCGCGCCGCATCGAGGGCTCGGGCTTCGTGTACGCCGACGAGCGCATCATGACGAACGCCCACGTGGTGGCGGGCACCCGCAACGTGCAGGTGGAGACGGCCGACGACCGGCTGGACGGCAAGGTCGTGGTCTACGACCCGGAGCGCGACCTGGCGGTCATCTACGTGCCGGGCCTGCGGGCGCCGGTGATGCCGTTCGTCAAGAAGCAGGCGTCGACCGGGGCGAACGCGATCGTGCTCGGCTATCCGCTGGACGGCCCCTACAACGCCCAGTCGGCGCGGGTCCGCGACGTCAGCAACATCACCGGCCCGGACATCTACGACTCGGGCGACGTGACCCGCGAGATCTACACGATCTTCGCCAAGGTCCGCAGCGGCAACTCGGGCGGCCCGTTGGTCGCGCCCAACGGCGACGTGCTCGGCGTGATCTTCGCGGCGGCGGCGGACGACCAGACGACCGGCTTCGCGCTGACGGCGTCGGAGGCGGCGGGCACGGCCAGCCTGGGCGTGGAACGCACCCGGGGCGTCAAGACCGGCGAGTGCGCCTGACGCCGGGCGCGGCGCCTCGCCGACGCGGTTAGCGCGCCGGGCGCTTTTCGTCCCCGGCCGGACCAGGCCGGGGCATCTCGCCCCGGGCCACCCGCGACCGGGGCGGGTGGCCGTTGGATCAGGCGACGCTGGCGAAGCGGCGGAAGGTCAGCAGGGCCGCCAGCACCGAAACCAGGAACAGCACGCCGGCCGCCCACCACCCGCGACCCGCGGCCATCACGCCCGCCTCGCCGGCCCGGGCCGCCGTTCCGGCGTTGGAGCCCGGCGCCCGCGCACCCACCGAGGCCGCGGTGTCCGGCGCCGACTGTGCCTGGCCCGAGGCCGGGGCGTTGCCGAAGCCGGCGACGCCCGGCGACGCCGTCGTGTCCAGCGGGTTGCGCTGCACCGCCGGGACGTCGGCCGTCAGCGCGGCCGTCGGGTCCACCATGCCGTAGCCGTACTCGGCGTCGTGGCCCTTCGGGCCGCGGTCCTTCGCCGTCCTGACGATGCGGTTGACCACCTCGGCCGCCGACATGGTCGGCCAGCGCGAGCGGACCAGGGCCGCCGTGCCCGAGACCATCGGCGCCGCGAAGCTGGTGCCCTGCACCCGCCAGTAGCCGTCCGGCCGGGCGCCGACCAGTTGCGTCGCCGGTGCGTCGACGACCGTCTCCTTGCCGGTGATCGAGCCCGACCACAGGACGTCGCCGTCCTTCTCCATGCCCGCCACCGCGATGACGCCGGGCTCGCGGGCCGGATACCAGACCCCGGTGGAGGAGGAGGTCGAGGCGCTCGCGTTGCCCGTGCAGGCCACCACGACCACGTCCTTGGCGAACGCGTAGTCCAGTGCCGCGGCCAGGGCGGGACTGCTGCCGTTGCCGCCCAGGGAGAGGTTGATGACCCGGGCGCCGTGGTCCACCGCCCAGCGGACGCCCTTCGCCACGATCAGGGCGTCGTCGTAGCGGTTCTCCCGGTCCAGGACGCGGATCGGCAGGATCTTGGCTTTCGGGGCGATGCCGATCACGCCGGCGTCGTCGTCGCGGCCCGCGATGATCGCCGAGACCGTGGTGCCGTGCCCGACCAGGTCGGTGTCGCCGTCGCCGTCGGGGTCGACCAGGTCGAGGCCGGGCAGCACCTGGCCCTGCAGGTCCACGTGGTCGGCGTCGACGCCGGAATCGATCACGGCGACGGTGACGCCCGCGCCGTTGGCGTAGGTCCAGGCGCCGGCGACGTTGAGGGTCTTCAGATGCCACTGCTCGGCCCGGACCGAGTCACCGATCCAGGGCTCGGGGCTGGCGATGGGTTCCGCGAGCGGGCTCGCGAGCGGCCCGGAGAGCGGCCGGGCGGCGGGCTCGGCCAGCGCCGGGGTCCCGGTGAGGCCGATGCACAGCCCCGCGGCGGCGGTCGTGGCGGCCACCCTCAGCGGCAGGCTGCGCGCGCTTACCAACGGACACCACCGCAGGCCGGACGGCGTGTGGAAGTGTCGCGCCGGGTTCGGCGGGACGCACTCGATGCTTCGCTCACAGCGCTCACTGGCAGCATGACCATTCTGATGAGGGACGGTCGATGGTGGGAGATTACTCCGAAACCGAGCGTTGTAGCTGAGGTCTGTCGATGCGGATCGTCCGACGGGTGTGACCAATCCGCCACGCAGGTCAGTACGGCGGCAGATGTGACAGCTGGATCAGTCGCACGCCCTCACGTCGAGTCATCAAGCGACCACGTCCGGGTGGCATCAGCGTTGGCCGGATCGGGCCGATGAGCGCACCCTCGTCGCTCGGCCCGGACATCACCAGGCCCGGCGACGACAGCTCGCGCAGCCGCTGGATGACCGGGTCGTACATGGCCCGGCTCGCGCCGCCGGCCCGCCGCGTCACGACCAGGTGCAGGCCGACGTCGCGGGCCTGCGGCAGGTATTCCAGGATCGGCTGCAGCGGGTTGGTCGGGCCCGAGGCGACCAGGTCGTAGTCGTCGACGAGCACGAACAGCTCCGGGCCGTTCCACCAGGAGCGCTCGCGCAGCTGCTGCGCCGTCACGTCGGGGCCGGGCAGGCGGCGCTCCATGTAGCCCGCGACGGACTCCATCAGCTCGAGCGTCTTCTGCGCCTGGATGCCGTAGCCGATGCGGTGGTCGGACTCGGGCAGGTCCATCAGGCTCCGCCGGTAGTCGACCAGGATGAGCCGGGCCTGCTCGGGCGCGAACCGCCGCATGACCGTGGTGGCGAGCGCACGCAGGAACGACGACTTGCCGCACTCGGCGTCGCCGAAGAGCAGGAAGTGCGGATCGCCGGCAAAGTCGATCTCGACGGGCTGCAGGTCCGACTCCGCGATGCCGATCGGCAGGACCAGGCCGGTCGAGCGCCCCACGTCGATGTCCGCATACGGCAGCGAGGGCGGCAGCAGGCGCACCCGCGGCGCCGGCGGCCCGGCCCAGTTGGCGGCGATCATCTTGACCAGCTCGGCCGTCTCGCCCGTGGCGCTCAGCGCGGGGCGCACGGTCAGCAGGTGCAGGCTCTTGTTCTTGTCGGTCGGGTGCTCGACGAGGCCGCGGCCGGCCTTCTCCGGCACGTTGACCGCGGCGCGCCGATTGACGATCGAGTCGGTCGGGTCGCCGAGGCGCAGCTCGACCCGCGAGCCGAAGAGGTCGCGGATCGCCGGCCGGTAGTCCATCCAGCGCGGGGCGCTGGTGACCACGTGGATGCCGTAGGACAGGCCGCGGGTGGCGATGTCGGTGAGGACGCCCTCGAGCTCGTCGTAGTCCTTTCGCAGCGTCGTCCAGCCGTCGACCACCAGGAACACGTCGCCGAAGGGGTCGGTGTCGGCGCCGTTGTTGAGCCCGGCCTGCGCCGCCCGGCGCCGCCGGTAGGACGGCATGGAGTCGATGCCGAGGTCGCCGAAGAGCCGCTCGCGGTCGTTGAGCAGGGTGGAGACCTCGCCGACCGTACGCCGCACGCCGACCGAGTCGAGCCGGCCGTAGACGCCGCCGACGTGCGGCAGGTCCTTGAGCGTGCCGAGCGAGCCGCCGCCGAAGTCGAGGCAGTAGACCTGCACCTCGGCCGGCGTGTGGGTGAGCGCGAGCCCGCAGACCAGCGACCGCAGCGCCGTCGACTTGCCGGACTGCGCGCCGCCGACGATCGCGACGTGGCCGGCGGCGCCGCCGAGCTGCAGCCACATCACGTCGCGAAGCTGCTCGCGCGGCTTGTCGATCAGCGCGATCGGCACCTGCAGGGCGCCGTGCAGCTCGGGGTTCGCGAAGCCCAGGCCGCGGACGGGGTCGACGGTGACCGGGCCGAGCAGCTCGTCGAGGGCGGGCGAGGCGTTCAGCGGCGGCAGCCACACCTGGTGTGCCGGTGGGCCCTGGCCGCTCAGCCGGTCCACCATGACGTCCAGCAGGCTCTCGCCCTCCGGGATCTCGTCGGCCACCGGCTGGACGGGCTGCACCGGCTTGGGCGCCGGCAGGTAGTGCGTGGAGTAGGAGAGCACCGGCGGGGCCGAGCCGTCGCGGGCGGCGCCGGCGCCGAGCCCGCCGGCCTTGCGGAACGCCCCCGACACGTACGCGGCCTTGAACCGGATCAGCGGCTCGGTGCCGAACTTGAGGTAGCCGTGGCCGGGCGAACGGGGCAGCTCGTAGGCGTCGGGCACGCCGAGCACGGCCCGCGACTCCAGCGCCGAGAAGGTCCGCAGGCCGATCCGGTACGACAGGTGGGTGTCCAGGCCGCGCAGCCGGCCCTCCTCGAGGCGCTGGCTGGCGAGCAGCAGGTGCACGCCGAGCGAGCGGCCCAGCCGTCCGATCTGGACGAACAGGTCGATGAAGTCGGGCTTCGCCGACAGCAGCTCGGAGAACTCGTCGCAGATGACCAGCAGCGACGGCAGCGGCGGCAGCGCGGCACCGCTCGACCGGGCCTTCTCGTAGTCGCGCAGGCTGGCGTAGTTGCCGGCCTTGCGCAGCAGCTCCTGGCGCCGGATCAGCTCGCCGTCGATGGCGTCCACCATGCGGTCGACGAGCGGAAGCTCGTCGGCCAGGTTGGTGATGACGGCGGCGGTGTGCGGCAGCCGGTCCAGCGACGAGAACGTCGCGCCGCCCTTGAAGTCGACGAGCACGAAGTTGAGCGTCTCGGAGGAGTGGGTGGCGGCGAGCGCCAGCACCAGGGTGCGCAGCAGCTCGGACTTGCCGGAGCCGGTGGCGCCGATGAGCAGGCCGTGCGGGCCCATGCCGTCCTGCGCCGACTCCTTGAGGTCGAGCTCGATCGCGCCGCCGTCGGCGCCGAGGCCGATCGGCACCCGCAGCTTGTCGCGGTTGGGCCGGGGCAGCCAGGCCTGCGCGACGCTGAACGAGTCGGGGTCGCCGAGATTGAGCAGCTCGGTCAGGCCCATCTCGTTGGCCAGCGGGGTGTCCGAGGACTTCGACATCGCGGCGAGGCGCAGCGGCGCCAGCCGCCGGGCGACCGCCTCGGCCTCCTCCTCGCTGAGCCGGTCCGGCGTGCCGACGTCGGCGGCGTGGTCCATCGCGTACGTGTGCAGCTCGCGCCGCCCAGCGCTGCCGGGCCGCACCTCGAGGACCAGCAGCGAGCGGTCGAGCAGGCGCGGCGGCACGTCGTCGAGGTCGAGAACCGTGACGCCGGAGATGCCGTCGTCGAGCTGGGTGGCGCCCTTGAGGTCGGCGCCGTCCAGTACGATCACGACGTGCGGGCCGTTGGCGCCGGATCCGGACGGGTTGAACCGGGGCCGGTTGCCGATCACGTCCTCGAGCAGCTTCTCCAGGTCGGGGCCGGCGCTGGCGACGAGGCGCACCGGGCCGAGCCGGTCGGTCCGGGACGGATGCAGGTTGTGCGGCAGCCACTTGACCCATTCCCACATCGCGCGGCGCTCGGGGCCGGCGCAGACGGCGATGATCAGGTCGTCGGGCGCGTGGAAGACGGCGAGCTGGGCGAGCACCGCCCGGGTCAGGGCGCGCGCGTCGGCGACGCCGGCCGGGCCCTGGCCGCGCATGAACACGCGCGCGAAGCCGCGCAGCGAAACCGCCACCGGCAGGTCCGGCACCACGGAGTAGGCGTCGAGGAACCGGCGCAGCGCCCCCGCGGTCATCGGCTCGAGGTCCTCGAGCGGCCGGGTGACCGGCGGGATCAGCGGGGTGGCCAGGGTCTGCGGGCCGACGGCGAGCCGGACCACGCCGAAGTCGGGGTCGGCCGTGCGGCGCTCCCAGACCCGGTGGCTGTCGGTGGTCGACCAGAGTTGCGCCGGGTCGGGGTGGCGGTAGAAGAGGCCGATCCGCTGGCGGCTCGCCGTGTCGCGGACCCGGCGGCGCAGGCTGGACAGGTGGCGCAGGTATTCGCGCCGGGCGGCCATCATCTCGGCCTTCTTGGGCGCACCGCCGCCGCCGAACGAGGTGGCCAGCATGGCCAGGGAGGAGACGCCGAAGAGGCCGCCGATCACGTACGAGGAGGCGCCGCCGCCGCCGCGGCCCATCATCATCGCCATCGCCACCGAGCCGCCGAGCATCGGCAGCACCATCATCGCCTGAGTCCAGCGTCCGCCGACCGCCTGTGGGATCTCGGGCGGCGGATCGACCGCGAGCTCGCCGGTCGGGATCTCCGGCGCCGGGCGGCGCGCGGCCCGCTTGATCACCACCGTGCTCATGACGAACTATCCCTTTCGTTAGCTCCCACGCGCTTTGTGCAAAAAATCGACTTAGGCGGGTGGTGGCTTGCCCCGTCCACGCGACCGGCGACCGGTCACCGCGCAGGGCTCATGGTAGGTAAAGTCGCCCTCGTTCCGCAGCCTCGGCAACTTCGATGGGAAATATGGCATGAGCATTGGGTTGGCCCGCGTCACGATCAGTGCTCCACAGCGCCGGGTCGATGTCGCGCTGCCCGAGCACGTGCCGCTCGCCGAGCTGCTGCCCGAGTTGCTGCGGCACGCGGGCGAGGGGCTCGCCGACGACGGCGAGAAGCACGGCGGCTGGCTGCTGCGCCGCACCGACGGCGTCGCGCTCGTGACCGCGCAGGGCCTCTTCCCGCAGGGCGTCCGCGACGGCGAGGTGCTGCACCTGGTGCCGGCCCGCGACAACTGGCCCGAGCTCGAATACGACGACGTCGTCGAGGCGATCGCCGAGGGTGCCCGCCGCCGCGGCACGATCTGGACACCGGCCTCCACCCGCACCGCGACCCTGGCCGGCAGCGTCGTGCTGCTCTCGATCGGACTCCTCGCGGTGCTCGCCGCCGGGCCGGCCTGGGGCGGCGCGGCCTTCTTCGGACTCGGCGTCGGCCTGCTGCTCGCGCTCGCCGGCATCACGGCCTCCCGGGCGTACGGGGACTCGCGCGCCGGTGCGGTCCTCGGCGGCTGCGCCATGCCGTACGCGTTCGCGGGCGGCGCCGCGCTGATCTCCTCCGGCGACGGCGACAAGGTCGGCGTCCTCGCCCTGCTGCCCTGGATCGGCGGCCCCGAGCTGCTCGCCGGCTCGGTGGCGCTGCTGCTGGTCGCCGCGCTGGGCGGGGTCGGCGTGGCCGCCTCGTTCCGGGTCTTCGCCGCGGGCGTCATGGCTGGCCTCCTCGGCGCGCTGACCGCCCTGACCGGCCTGGTCACCACCGCTGCCGGTGCCGCCGCGGTGCTGTTGTCGGCGCTGGTCTGCGGCATCGGCGCGCTGCCGCTGCTGGCCATCCGGCTCGGCAAGATGCCGACGCCCCCCGTGACCCTGCCCACCGGCAGCGAGGCCGAACAGGGCTTCACCGGCGCGCCGACGGGCAGCGCCGCGCTGGACGCCGCGCGGGAGCGCCCCGACCGGGCCCGGGTCTTCGCCGCGGTCAGCCGCACCGAGGAGTTGCTCACCGGCCTGCTGATCGGGCACGCGCTGCTCTGCGCGGGCGCGTTCATCGTGCTGGCCTCGTCCGGCGGGCTGTCCGCGCGGATCCTGATGGGCCTGGCCGTGGCGGCGCTGCTGCTGCGCTCGCGGCTCTTCGTGACGCTGCGCCAGCGGCTCCCGCTGATCTCGGCCGGGCTGGCCGGCCTCTTCGTGCTCGGCCTTGACCTGCTCTGGGGCGCCGGCGAGGCGATGCTGCTCGGCCTCGGCGTTGCGACGCTGCTCATGGCGCTGGCGACCGTGGCCGCCGGCGCGACGTGGACCCGGCGGCCGCCCTCGCCGTACCTGGGCCGGCTCGCCGACGTGCTGGACACCCTCGCCGTCGTGGCGGTCATCCCGGTGGCCTGCGCGGTCGTCGGCCTCTACGCGATGGCCAGCAACATCAACATTTGAGCGGAAACGACAATGCGGCGGTCGGGCCTGCGCCCCACCGCCGCGTTCCCGTGAACGTCAGTGATCCTCTTCGTGGTGCTCGGCCGCCTCCGCGCGCTTGAACGACGCCCGGATCTCCTCCTCGGCCTCGACCCGGCCGGTCCAGGTCGCACCCTCGACCGACTTGCCGGGCTCGAGGTCCTTGTAGACCGTGAAGAAGTGCTGGATTTCCATCCGGTCGAACTCGCCCAGGTGGTGAATGTCGCGCAGGTGCTCCTGGCGCGGGTCCTCGAAGGGCACGCAGAGGACCTTGTCGTCGCGGCCCTTCTCGTCGGTCATCCGGTACATGCCGATCGCCCGCGCCCGCACGAGGCAGCCGGGGAAGGTCGGCTCCTGGATCAGCACCAGGGCGTCCAGGGGGTCGCCGTCCTGCCCGAGGGTGCCCTCGATGAACCCGTAGTCGGCCGGGTACTGCGTCGCGGTGAAGAGCGTCCGGTCCAGCCGGATCCGGCCGGTCTTGTGGTCGACCTCATACTTGTTCCGCTGGCCCTTGGGGATCTCAACCAAAACGTCGAAATCCATCGTTCGCTCCCTTGTTAGCCCCGCAGTCGGACCCGGCGGGGCGCGGCGACGGAGCGGGAGCGAGACAATCCCCCACAGGATCCGCGCGCGCCGGTGTGCCGGATGTTTGTAGTCTCCCCTAAGTCTGACGCCACGTACGGAGGAGGGGCTTGTGGGGAGGCAAGATTCACAGAACACTCCCGAGTACGACGGCGTGTCCGAGCCGAAAAAGGGCGAATCGCCGGTAGGGCGGGCCAGTGTGTCGCCGCCGGGATCACCTGGGGGGTCGCAGCCCGTGTCGCCCGCTGAATCACCGGCCGAGCCGCCAGCCGGGCAGCCAGCCGGTTCAGAGGCTGAGCCGCCCGCTGGCTCACCCGCTGAGCCGCCCGCTGGCTCAGCGGCAGGGCCGTCCGCTGGCTCAGTAGCTGGGCCGCTGGCTGGGCCGCCTCCCGGTTCACCGGCTGGGCCGACGCCGGCCTCGCCGCCTGCGGGGTCGCCGCCTGTGTCCTCCGGGCCGCCGGCTGGGCCGTCCGCCAGCCCGTGGGCCGGGCCGCCTACCGGGCCGCGGGTTGGACCGCCTGCTGGGCCGCCTGCCATGCCGCCGGCCGGATCGCCGGCCGGGCCTTCACCTGCGTCGTCTGCTGGATCGGCGGCCGTGCCGCCTGCCGGGCCACCGGCTGGGTCGACGGCCGCGAGGCCTGCTGGATCGGCGGCCGTGCCGCCTGCCATGCCGCCCGCCGGATCGCCGACCGGGCCTCCACCTGCGCCGCCGGCTGGATCGTCGGCCGGGCCTTCATCTGCGCCGCCTGCAATGCCGCTGGCCGGATCGCCGGCCGGGCCTTCATCTGCGCGGCCTGCTGGGCCGCCTGCAATGCCGCCGGCCGGATCGCAGGCCGGGCCTTCATCTGCGTCGTCTGCTGGATCGGCGACTGTGCCGCCTGCCGGGTCACCGGTTGGGCCGACGGCCGCGAGGCCCGCTGGATCGGCGGCTGTTCCGTCCGCCGGGTCGTCGGCTGGGAGGCCTGCTGGATCGGCGGCTGTGCCGCCTGCCGGGCCGTGGGTCGGGCCGCCTGCCGGATCACCGGCCGGGCCGCCACCTGCGTCGCCCGCCGGACAGCCCGACGGGCCGTGGGTCGGACCGTCGGCTGGGCCGCGTGCCGGGTCGCCCGCGGGGCCACGTCCTGGGTCGCCCACCTGGTTGCCGGCCGGGCCGCCTCCTGGATCGACCGGGGTGCCGCCGGCTGGGTCGCCCGCGGCGCCACCTCCGGTGCAGTCCACCTGGTTGCAGGCCGGGCCACCTCCTGGATCAACGGCCGGTTCGCCCGCCGGGCCGCCGGTCGGACCGCAGACGGTCTGGCCCGCCGGACCGCCCGCGGCGCCGCCGGCTGGATCGCCCGCGGGGTCGCCGGCTGGGTCGCCCGCGGCGTCGCCAGCTGGGCGGTCTGCGGTGCCGCCGGGTGGGCAGGCGCCGGCATCGGCGCCGGTGACGCCGCGTCCGTCCGGGACCACCTACGGCCGTGCCACGGTCGCACCTAGCGGCTCCACTCATCAGGTCTACGGGACTCCGTCGCCTCAGCCGCAGCGGTCGCCACAGGAGTCTGCGCAGGTGCAGGCGCCTTCGGCCGGACCGGCGGATGCGCCCGGCGGCTCGTCCCCCGGCCTGGGGGATCGCCCGGCTGAGAAGCCGGCAGCGGCGCAGCCGGGTACGGGTCGGTCGCGGCGTACCGTAATGGTTTCGGTTTTTTCGGTGATTTTGCTGGTGGTGGCGCTGGCGGCCGGGACGTTCGTGGTCCGGCCGGGGCCGGTGGACCGCTGGCTGGCCGCCGACCCGACCCAGGCGCCGACGGCCGAGCCGGCGCCCGAGCCGACGCCCACGCCCGTGCTGGCGGCGATCGGCACCTCCGGCACGGCGCCCACACCCGAAGGGGTGAAGGCGGCGATCGGCCCGCTGGTCGATGCGGCGGTCCTGGGCCCGCGGGTCAACGTCTCGGTGGTCGACGCCGTGACCGGTGAGTCGCTTTTCGCGCAGAATGCCGATACCAAGGCCATGCCGGCCTCCACCACCAAGCTGCTGACCGCGGCGACCGTGCTGGCCGCGCGCGGCGCGGCCTACCGGCTGACCACCCGCGTGGTGGCCGGAGCGGAGCCCGGCGAGGTCGTGCTGGTCGGCGGCGGCGACCCGACGCTGTCGGTGGACGACAAGGGCCAGTTCCCGGGCGCGGCCCGGCTGGACAAGCTTGCCGCCCAGGTCGAGAAGGCAATGGGCGGCCGGCCGATCACCAAGGTCATCGTCGACACCTCGCTGTACGAGGGCCCGCTGACCGCCAAGGGCTGGGACGGCGACGTCATCAGCGGCGGCCAGGTCGCGCGGATCCAGCCGCTGATGACCGACGCCGGGCGGATCAGGCCCGTGCACAACGAGTTCGGCGGCGATCCGCGCTACGCCGATCCCGCGGCGGCGGCCGGCCGGGCCTTCGCCCGGCATCTCGGCCTGCCGGCCAGCGCGGTGAGCAAGGGCACGGCCCCGGCCACGGCGCCGGTGGCCCCGTCCGCGGCGCCCTCCGCCCCGGCGACCTTCGTGGCCGGCGCCCGGCTCGGGAAGGTCGACTCGCCGCCGCTGGTGCGGGTGGTCGACTGGATGCTGGAGCAGAGCGACAACGTGATCGCCGAGACGATGGCCCGGCAGGTCGCGCTGGCCGCGAGCGAGGAGCCGTCGTTCGAGGGCGCCGCCGCCGCGATGATCGCCAAGATCGGTGAGCTGGGACTGTCCACGGACGAGGTTCAGCTCTCCGACGGCAGCGGCCTGTCCCGGAAGAACCGGATCAGCCCGAAGCTGCTCACCGACGTGTTGACCCTCGCCGCCGGTGGCACGAATCCCCAGCTGAGCGCCATGTTCGGCGGCCTGCCGGTGGCCGGCTGGTCGGGCACCCTGCGTACCCGTTTCATCGTCCCGTCGGCGAACCAGGTCGGGCAGGGCCTGGTCCGGGCCAAGACGGGCTCGCTCACCGGGGTCAACGCGATCTCCGGCGAGCTGGTCACCCAGGACGGCCGGCTGCTGGTCTTCGCCATCCTGGCCGACGCCACCGGCGAGTCCGGCGCCGCGCGCCGGGCGCTCGACAAGATCGCGGCGAAGCTGGTCACCTGCGGGTGTACCTAGGGGTTTTCTCCGGGCCGTCCTCGGGCTTTCTCAGGGCGGCGCGGTGGAAGCGCGCGAGTACGGTGGTCTGCATGGCGCAGTTCGTTGACTGGGATCTGGCCGCCGCCACCGCGGGCGCGCTGTCGAAATCCGGACCCGCGGTGTCCTACGAGGAAGCCACGCAGGTGGTGGCGCAACTGCGCGACCTTACCGACGAGGCCGCGGCGCACGTCGCGGCATACACCGGGCTCACGCCGCAGGTCGAGGCGCCGCCGGTGCGGGTCGTCGACCGCAAGGACTGGGCGGCGGTCAACATCTCCGGCCTCCGCGAGGTGATCATCCCGCTGGTGGCGCGGCTCTCGGGCGGCAAGCAGCCGGGCGGGGTCGCCGACGCGATCGGCTCCCGGGTCACCGGCGTGCAGGCCGGCACGGTGCTGGCCTACCTCTCCGGCCGGGTGCTCGGGCAATATGAGGTGTTCTCGTCCGAGCCGGGCCAGCTGCTGCTGAACGCCCCCAACATCGTCGAGGTCGAGCGCAAGATCGGCGCCGACCCGCGCGACTTCCGGCTCTGGGTCTGCCTGCACGAGGTCACCCACCGCACCCAGTTCACGGCCGTGCCGTGGATGCGCGGCTACTTCCTCGGCGAGGTGCAGGCGTTCGTCGACGCCTCGCAGAGCGGCGAGCACATCCTCGAGCGGCTGCGCCGCGGCGTGGCGACGCTCTCCGACGCGCTGCGGGACCCGGACAGCCGCTCGTCGGTGCTCGACATCGTGCAGACCCCCGCGCAGAAGGCGGTCCTCGACCGGCTGACCGCGCTGATGACGCTGCTTGAGGGGCACGCCGAGTTCGTCATGGACGGCGTCGGCCCCGAGGTCATCCCCTCGGTCGAGTCGATCCGCTCGAAGTTCAACCAGCGCCGCGAGGGCGGCAACCCGCTGGAGAAGGCGATCCGCCGGCTGCTCGGCATCGAGGTCAAGATGCGGCAGTACGCGGAGGGGCACAAGTTCGTGCACGGCGTCGTGGAGCGGGTCGGGATGGCGGGCTTCAACAAGATCTTCAGCTCCCCGCTGACCCTGCCCCGGCTCGACGAGCTCAGCGACCCGGACGCCTGGGTGGCCCGGGTGCACGGTCCGGTCGCCCTGCCGTCATAGCGTGAGCGGATGGCCAGGATCCCGCCTCCGGTAGCGACCGTCCGCTCGGCGGTGCGGCGGGCATTGCTGCCGGACCCGGGCGGGGCCGCCGGGGCGCCGCGGCTCGTGCTCGTCGCGTGCTCGGGCGGCGCCGACTCGCTGGCGCTCGCCGCGGCGACCGCCTTCATCGCACCCCGCCTCGGCGTGCGCGCCGGCCTCGTGACGGTGGATCACGGACTGCAGGACGGCTCCGCGGGCCGGGCCGCCGCCGTGGCCCGGTGGGGGCGGTCCGTGGGGCTGGATCCGGTCGAGGTCGCGACGGTCGAGGTGGCCGGGCGCCCCGGCGGGCCGGAGGCGGCCGCGCGGGACGCGCGCTACGAGGTGCTCTCCAGCGTCGCCGGGCGGACCGGCGCGTCGGCCGTGCTGCTCGGGCACACCCGCGACGACCAGGCCGAGACGGTGCTGCTCGCGCTCGTCCGGGGCGCCGGCCCGCGCGGACTGTCCGGGATGCCGTACCGCAGGGGGGTCTTCGTCCGGCCGATGCTCGACGTCGGCCGGGCCGACACCCGCAAGGCCTGCGCCGCCCTCGGCCTCGCGGCCTGGGAGGACCCGCACAACACCGACCCCGCGTACACCCGGTCCCGGGTCCGGGCGGACGCCCTGCCGGCGCTGATCGCCGCCGTGGGGCCCGGCGTGGTCGCGAACCTGGCCCGGACCGCCGGCCTGGTCGCCGCGGACGTCGCCTACCTGGACGGGGTGGCCGGTGCGGCGCTGCTCGCCTGCCGCTCGGCGGCCGGGCTGTCGGTGCCGGCCCTGTCGGAGCTGCCGCCGGCCATCCGGAGCCGCGTCCTGCACGCCTGGGCCGGGGAGCTCGGCGCGCCCGGCGCGGCCCTGTCGCATCGGCACGTGGTCGCCCTGGACGCCCTGGTCACCGGCTGGCACGGGCAGGGCCCGACGGCCCTGCCGGGTGGGATCGTCGTGGGTCGCCGGGCGGGTGACCTCGCCCGCGTGGACGTGTGACAGTGGTCACCGCCCGTCGCCGAGGCCCGGACACGGGGGTGGAATCACCCCATAACCTGCGCTTGGGCGGACACTTACCCCCGCCCCCGGCCACGCGAGGCCATCTTCATACGGCACGCTAGGCGCATGGCAGACGGCTCCTGGTACGACGCCGACATCGACCACGTGATCATCTCTGAGGAGCAGATCCGCGAGAAGACCGAAGAGCTCGCCAAGCAGGTCGCCGCGGACTACGCGGATGCCGAGGGCGGAATTCTGCTGGTCTGCGTGCTCAAGGGCGCGGTCATGTTCATGGCGGACTTCGCCCGCGCGCTGGGCCGGCAGGGCCCCTCCTCCGAGATGGAGTTCATGGCGGTCTCGTCCTACGGCTCGGGCACCACGTCGTCGGGGGTGGTGCGCATCCTCAAGGACCTGGACCGCGACATCACCGGCCGGCACGTGGTGATCGTCGAGGACATCGTCGACTCCGGTCTGACCCTGTCCTGGCTGATGAAGTACCTGCGGTCGCGTCAGCCGGAGAGCGTCGAGGTGGTGGCGCTGTTCCGCAAGCCGGAGGCCATCAAGGTGCCGGTGCCGACCAAGTACGTGGGCTTCGACATTCCGAGCGAGTTCGTGGTCGGTTACGGACTCGACTTCGCGGAGCGTTACCGCGAGGTTCCGTACGTGGGCGTGCTCAAGCCCGAGGTCTACGCCCGTAGCTGAACGTACTCCCAGCCGACTCTCAGGAATCGGATACCCGGCCCGCTGGCGTGCTGTATTGTCCGGTTTTGTTCGCGTTAAACCGGCCCCTACGTGCGGGTAACCGGTGACCACGGGGGTCGCGCGGGCCGGGCTGACGAAGCCGGAAGAGGCACCCACGGTGTACGGTCGAGTGACCGATGGCGCCGTGTGACGAGCGCCGGAGGGGTCGGATCGCCAGCGGTCGGGCCGGTGCAGTCAGCCGGAGCGGCCTTGATCATCGATCCGGCAGCGTCTGCGTGGCTCGGTTGCCTTGACACGGTGGCCGGTCGTGGAGACTCGTAAATCCAGGTGACCAGGACGCCGATCAGGAGGGTCCGGGCGCATCAGGCGCCCGACAACAGTATGGAACGTACGCGTTTCTTCCGCCGCCCGGTGGTCTGGATCATTCTGGTGATCGCCGGTGCGATTGCGCTGAGCTCTATCTTCACCAATGGCCCGAGCTACCAGCGAGTTGATACTTCGGTCGTCCTCGAGCGACTCAACCAGCCCGGCATCAAGAAGGTCATCCAGAAGGACAAGGAGCAGACGCTCCAGCTCGAACTGGCGACACCGGAACGGTTCGACAGCAAGAGCACTGACAAGATCGAGACCCAGTATCCGTACGAAGCCACGGACGAGATCTGGAACAAGGCTCTCGAGGCGAAGAAGGCCGGCCGGGTCACCGGCACGGTCGACGCCACGGTCTCCGGCGACAGCATTCTGCTGAGTCTGCTGGTCAACCTGCTGCCGATCGCGATCCTCGTCATCCTGCTGCTGCTGTTCATGTCGCAGATGCAGGGCGGCGGCTCGCGCGTCCTCAACTTCGGCAAGTCCAAGGCCAAGATGCTGACCAAGGACATGCCGAAGACGACATTCGCCGACGTGGCGGGTGCCGACGAGGCCGTCGAGGAGTTGCAGGAGATCAAGGACTTCCTGCAGAACCCGGCGAAATACCAGGCACTCGGCGCCAAGATCCCCAAGGGCGTGCTGCTCTTCGGTCAGCCCGGCACCGGCAAGACCCTGCTGGCGCGTGCCGTCGCGGGCGAGGCCGGGGTGCCGTTCTACTCGATCTCCGGTTCCGACTTCGTCGAGATGTTCGTCGGCGTCGGCGCCAGCCGCGTCCGTGACCTCTTCGAGCAGGCCAAGGCGAACGCGCCGGCCATCGTCTTCGTCGACGAGATCGACGCGGTCGGCCGGCACCGCGGTGCCGGCATGGGCGGCGGCCACGACGAGCGCGAGCAGACCCTCAACCAGTTGTTGGTCGAGATGGACGGCTTCGACACCAAGGGTGGCGTCATCCTCATCGCCGCCACCAACCGGCCCGACATCCTCGACCCGGCGCTGCTGCGCCCGGGCCGCTTCGACCGCCAGATCCCGGTCGACAACCCGGACATGGAGGGCCGCAAGGCCATCCTGCGGGTGCACGCCAAGGGCAAGCCGTTCACGCCCGACGTCGACCTCGACTCGGTGGCCCGCCGGACCCCCGGCTTCTCGGGTGCCGACCTGGCCAACGTGATCAACGAGGCCGCGCTGCTGACGGCCCGTAACGAGAAGCGGGCGATCTCGAACTTCTTCCTCGAGGAAGCGATCGACCGGGTCATCGCCGGCCCGGAGCGGCGCTCCCGCGCGATGAGCGACAACGAGAAGAAGATCACCGCCTACCACGAGGGCGGGCACGCGCTGGTGGCCTACGCGCTGCCGCACTCCGCGCCCGTGCACAAGGTGACGATCCTTCCCCGTGGCCGCTCGCTCGGGCACACGCTGGTCCTGCCGACCGAGGACAAATACACGCAGACCCGCGCCGAGATGATCGACACGCTGGCGTACGCGCTGGGCGGCCGGGCGGCGGAGGAACTCGTCTTCCACGAGCCCACCACCGGCGCCGGCAACGACATCGAGAAGGCGTCCGGCCTGGCCCGTGCCATGGTCACCCAGTACGGCATGAGCTCGAAGCTCGGTGCGGTCAAGTACGGCACCAGCGGCGACGAGCCGTTCATGGGGCGCAACATGGGCCACGAGAAGGACTACTCCGACGCCGTCGCCGCCGAGATCGACAGCGAGGTTCGTGCGCTGATCGAGCTGGCGCACGACGAGGCGTGGGAGATCCTGGTCGAGTACCGCGACGTTCTCGACAGCATGGTCCTCGAGCTGATGGAGAAGGAAACCATCACTCAGGACGACATGAACCGCATCTGCGCCCGCGTGCAGAAGCGGCCACCGATGTCCCCGTTCAACGGGTTCGGCAAGCGGCTCCCCTCGGAGGCGCCCCCGGTCCTGACGCCGGCCGAGCGCGACAAGCTCAAGGCCCAGGCTGAGGCCGACGGTCAGGTCGCGGTCGGCGGCGGCAGCTCCAGCGCGGGGTCGACGCCGAACGGCACGGTGGAAGGCAACCTCTGATCATCGACGGAAGCTCGACGGAGCCGAACGACTCCGACGACGAGCCTGACTACCTCGCCGCGCGTCTGGTCGACGGCAAGCTCACCGGTACGCCGGTCGAGCGCGCCGTCGACCTGGCCCGCATCGAGAAAGCGGTCCGGGAGATCCTCATCGCCCTCGGTGAGGACCCGGACCGTGACGGGCTGGTGCGCACCCCCTCCCGGGTGGCCCGGGCCTACGCCGAGCTCTTCGCCGGCCTGCGGGTCGACCCGGCGAAGGTGCTAACCACGTCGTTCGAGGCGAACCACGAGGAGCTGGTGCTCGTCCGCGACATCCAGATGATGAGCCTCTGCGAGCACCACCTGCTGCCGTTCAAGGGCGTGGCGCACGTCGGCTACATCCCGGGCACCGACGGCCGGATCACCGGCCTGTCGAAGCTCGCCCGGCTCGTCGAGGTCTTCGCCCGGCGGCCCCAGGTGCAGGAGCGGCTCACCTCGCAGATCGCCGACCTGCTGATGGAGAAGCTCGGCCCGCGCGGTGTCATCGTGGTCCTCGAGTGCGAGCACCTCTGCATGGAGATGCGCGGCATCCGCAAGGTCGGCGCCCGCACGGTCACCTCGGCGGTGCGCGGCGCGTTCCAGACCGACGGCAAGGTCCGCGCCGAGGCGATGGCGCTGATAAACGCGCGCTGAACCGCGCCCGCTTGGCCATACTGGCGCGATGATCCAGAAGTTCAATCCACCCAGCGTGCACGAACCGTCCGGGTACAGCCACGTCACGATCACCTCGGCCGGTCGGCTGGCACACCTCGCCGGCCAGTGCCCGCTGGACCTCGCCGGCCGGGTCGTCGGCCACGGCGACTTCGACGCGCAGACCGACCAGGTCGTCGCGAACTGCCTCGCCGTGCTCGCGGCCGCCGGCGCCGAGCCGTCCGACGTCGCCCGCTCGATCGTCTACGTCGTCAGCCCGGACAGCCGCGTCCTGTCGGCCGTCTGGGACCGGCTGATGGCCTCCGCCCTCGCCCCCGCCTTCACCACGGCCAGCACCCTGCTCGGCGTGTCCGCGCTCGGCTACACCGGCCAGCTCATCGAGATCGACCTGACCGCGGCCCTGCCGGATTAGATCCAGACCGGGTCAGACGATCATGCGGTAGGACTCGGCGCTGTCCATCGCCGCCCGGGCCAAAGTCTGCGCCTCGTCCAGGCGGGTGTGCGCCTGCTCCAGCTGCGCGATGGCCGTCGCGATCGACGGATGGAACGAGCCGATCGCGGTCAGCCGCAGCCGGGTCAGCGCCTCGTCGAGCTGGTCCGCGACCTGCTGGATGCCGGACACCGCGCGCTGGGCGCCGTCGACCGACGCGGCGACGTTGGCCTTGATCTCTTCGACGCTGGTCATCTCAGCTCCCTTACCGGATGAACGCGAGCAGGCCGACTCCCATGCAGGTCAACAGCACGGGGGTCAGGCAGGCGATCGCGCCGACGATCGGCGTCCGGTCCACCTTGGCCGGACCGCCGCCGTACACGAAACCGATCGTCAGCCAGCCCAGCCCGAACGCGAGCACCGGCATGCTGAGCCCGCACAGCAGCGCGTACGTGGGCACGGAGCCGGATGGGGCGATCAGGTAGAGCGCTATCTGCACGATCAGCACGGCCGCCGCGAACGGGCCGTACACCAGCAGGTTGCGGGCCCACGGCCGCCAGGGCCGCGCCGGGGCCGAGGCCAGCATCGCGGCGTCGGCGGCGTCGGCGGTGCCGCGCGCCTGCCGCAACGTGGCCAGGATCGCCTCCGGGCCCGCGGCGACGGTCTGCGCCGCCAGCGCCCGCTCGGCCGGCTGCGGCGCCAGCGCCAGCTCCGGCACGCCCAGATCCTGGACGAGGCGGGCGCGCTGCGGTGCCAGGCGGGCGCGTACCCCGGCAAGCTCCTGCTGCGCGGCCTGAACCGTCGCCGCCTGCGCGCCCGCCGCGGTGCTCGCGGCCCGCCGCACGGCGTCGAGGCGCTGCGCCGCGGCCACGTAGCCGGCCCACGACTCCTGCATGTCCGTCATGTCGAGTCGCTCTCGGGTTGCACGAACGGCACGATCGTCACCGTACGGTCGGTGTGCCGGTCGTGCAGCAGCGCGCGGTTCTCCCTCGGCTGCCAGTCGAGCGGCCTGCCGAGCATCAGACACACTTCCTGGTTCGAGCAGTTCAGGAAGACCAGGCCGGCTACGTCCTCGCGGCCGGCGCTGCCGCCCGTCTCCTCGTTGAACCGGCGCAGCCCGCGCCACCACGACAGCAGGTGCACGCCGCGGGCCGGCCCTTCCCGCAGCATCTGGCGCAACCGGGGCAGGCTGCCCGGGCTGACCGCGTCCATTCCGAACACCACCCGGTAGCCGGGCCGCTCGAGGTCCATCTCCGCGGCGAGGCCGGCCGCGTCGACCACGACGACCTCCTGGCGGTGGCCGATCTCCACGGCGAGATCCTTGGCGAGCTCGTCACCCTCGGCGACCAGCGAGGAGATCACAAACCTGGCGGTACGGGGAGGATGGTGCGCGGCGACGCTACGGGCGGCCGCGTCCAGCACCTGGGCGCCGATCGCGTTCGAGCCGAAGATGGCCAGGTGCCGCCCGGGCGACGTGTCCAGCGGGAACGTGGCGGTGGACAGGTTGACGTCGATGACCCGGCCGACCAGCGCCGCCGGCCGCCCGGCCCGGCCCGCGAGCGCGGTGCGATAGGTCGGGTCGTCGGCGAGGTGCTGGTGTGCGTAACCGCAGAAGATGCGCGGCGCGGGCGACTCCTGGTCACGGGCGCCCCACAGCCGGTGCCGCAGCTCGCTGAGGACCTCGCGGTCGGCGTGCGGATCGGGGAAGCGCACGATGCGTTCGTGGCCCCGGGTGGCACCCCGCGGGCCGCCGAGGCCGCCGGCCGTGTTGACGACCGCCGTGCCCAGCGGCAGCCCGGCCGCCGAGTCGTTCGTGGGCTCGAGCACGTCACCGCCGCCCGGCAACGCGAGCCGAACCGGGAACTGGCCGAAGATCGAGTCGCGCTTCGCGTACAGCGCCTCGACGCCGAGGACGGTCTGGCTGGCCAGGATCAGGTGGATGCCGTAGGAGCGGCCCTTGCGGGCGAGCGACTCCAGCAACTGCACCGCCTCGTTGGCCATCGGGTCGTTGCCGGCCAGCAGCACCTGGAACTCGTCGATGACGCAGAGGATCCGCGGCATCGGCCGGCCGCGGCCCTCCTCGGCGGCGACCGCGCGCAGATCCGCGAACCGGGTCACCCCGGCCCGCTTGTACGCCACCGAGCGGCGGGTCATCTCCGCGTCCAGCTCGCGCAGCACGGCCAGGCCGTACTCGCGGTCGGACTCGACGCCGACGGCCCGCGCGTGCGGCAGCCAGGTGCGGTCCCGCCGGGTCGGCACGAACTCGGCGAAGGAGACGCCCTCCTTGAAGTCGAGCAGGTAGAGGGCAAGCTCGTCGGGGCTGTAACGGGTGCCGAGGCCGTACAGGACGTTGATGAGCAGGGCGGTCTTGCCGGCGCCGGACCGGCCGCCGACCATCCAGTGCGGAGTCAGGTCGTTGAACCGCAGCACCACCGGGGTGTCGCCGTCATGACCGATCGTGGTGCCGAGCCCGTCGGCGGCGTCCCCGCCCCAGATCTCCTCGGACGGCTCCGGCAGCAGGTCGGCGAGCGTCACCTGCGAATCGGCCGAGTGTGCGGCCAGCTCCCGGCAGACGGCGTCGACCAGGTGCGGCGGCGGATCCTCGTCGAGGAAGACCGGGGCGTTGAGCCAGACCGCCTCCGGTATCGACCCGAACGTGGCGCCGGGGGGATTGCCGATCACCGCGTAAGGATTGCGGAGCGAGACCTGGGTGGTGCGCGGCAGCGGCGCCTGGGTGGTCTCCGCGGTCAGCGGCGGCGGCGGCCAGCCGGCGACGATCAGGTGCAGGCCCGACTCCGGGCCCTGCTGCGCGAGCGCGGCGATCCGGACCAGGTCGGAGCCCTCGGTGAGCTCCGGAAGGCTGGCGATGACCAGCAGCATCATCCGGTCGCGCCGGCTGCGGCGGACGGCGCCGCCCCGCACCGGGCGCAGCCACCGCTCGGCCTCGGTCAGCACCTCGCGCAGCACCACCCGGTCCGTGGCCGTCGGCGAGAGCAGGCCGGCGTCCGCCAGCGCGGAAAATGGGGCGAAGACCGTGCCGCCGCCCGTGCCGTCGACGGCGCGGACCAGCAGCGACCCGGCGGGCGCGGCGGCGAGCAGGCGCAGCAGCAGGCAGCGAAGCAGGCCGGCGACCCGCCCGTCACGGGCGTCGGCGTCGATGGTCAGGTGCCCGGTGCCGAGCAGCGGGATGACTGCCGGAAAACGGGCGTCGTCGAGCGGCTGCGCGACGCCGAGCCGGACGAACTGCGGCGGGAACTCGCCGCCGAGCGGCGTGTTCGCCGACTGCGCGTCCAGCGGCGCGCCGAGCCAGCCCGGCGTCAGGTCACTGGCGGCGGCCCGCAGCTCCTCGGCGAGATGATGCTGCTCGAGGGGGTCGGCCGCGGCGGGCGCCTCCGACTCCAGCGCGGCGGCGGCCGCCTGGGCGACGGCCTCTGCCTGGCGGTGCAGGGCAGCGGCCTGATCGATGCGCCCCGTCGACTCCACCGCCTCACCTCCGTGTGTGCGCTCAAACCGTACCTTGCACCGGTCGTCGCTCAATCCTCCCAGTAGGGGGTGCGGCGGACCTCAGCCCCTCCTCGGGGGACGAACGGGGCATGAACGAGGGGTGTACGGGCCCCCGGCCGGCGGGATCGGCGCCCGGTGTTCCCTCGAAAGGGTGCGGGGCGGCGGCCGGTGCGGGACGTCCACAGCGGAGCCTCGGCGGGGAACGAACTAATCTGGAGGGGTGCAGCCCTCGAATCCGCCCCCGCCACCGCAGCCCGAGCCGCCGCAGCCGGGCCCGGTGCCGGCGCGCCCGCAGGGAAAGCCGCGAAACCGCAGGCTCCGCCTGCTGCTGGCGCTGGGCACGGGAATTGTGGCACTGTTGTGCCTGGGCGGAATCGGCGTATTCGTCTCTTCCTATGACGAGGCCACGAAGATCGAGCGAAGCAAACCTGACACGGTGGTGGATCAGTTCTTACGCGCATACCTGGTCAATAGGGACGACCATGAAGCGGAACTCTTCACCTGCAAGAACGGTCTGAATCTGACGCGCATCGAGGCCTTCCGCACTGACCTGCAGAGTCGTGAGAGCCGGTTCTCTGCAAGCATCCAGGTGGTCTGGGAAGGCTTGACGGTATCCACGTCAGGCACACGCGGAACCGTCGACGTCGACCTGACTCGCACTTTCGCCGACGACAGCGAACAACTCACCACACCGTGGCAGTTTTCTGTGGTGGATGAGGATGGTTGGCGAGTCTGTGACGCCGCCGAGGTGGGCTGAGCGCTACTCCAACCAGAGCAGATTCACCGGAACTTCCAGTGTCGCAGGTGCTCTGCCGCTCCATCCCCATCGGTACCAATCCAGCTCGGTGGTAACGCGGGCACAGATGTCGCCGTCGTTACTGGTGTGCAACTCGGTGATCGCTCGCTGGTCGCGGCGCTCGCCGCCGTCCTCCAGCAACTGGACGACCCGTCGACCGGTGAGGAAGCCTGCGTCAAGCGCGGCGACCGGGTTCCGCCTCGGCGGCTCGTCCAAGGAGACGAGCCGGGAAACGCTGTTGCCGGTCCCCGTCACCGGACCAGCCAACCCGAGTTCCTCCACCCAGACCCGCTCGACCGGCACCAGCGGGGCGAAAACCTCGGTCTGCTCGGCCTCGGCGCGGTACCACTCCGCTTCAGGTATCACCGGCACGTAGGTACGGCTGCCCTGCACGACTTTCTCATCCGCGCGCAGGTCACCGCGCCAGCCATGACCGGGCAACCCGATCAGCACTCGGCGTCCGCGCAGCTTTCCAGCCATGATGGCTGGCGTCGGCACCACTGGCCGTGGCGGATCGGTGGTCCATCCGGACTCGGCGAATGGGTCAGGCATCCCACGCCCGGTCACTGCGAGGCGCCCAAAGGTGAGCCGTGCTCCGCCATGAAACGCACCGGATCCACCGCGCTGGCGCTGGATCGGTCGTTGTTGAGGTGCACCTCAAAGTGCAGGTGGGGGCCCGAGGAGTTGCCGCTGGTGCCGCTCAGCGCTACGACCTGACCGGCCGCGATCTTGTCGCCCGGTTGCAGCTTCGGCCGCTGGACCAGATGGCAGTAGCGTGTCATGACGTTGCCGGCATGACGGATCTCCAGCATCCAGCCACAGCCACCCTTGCCGGAGTATCCGGGAACGTCGCAGTCTTTCTTGCCGCTGAACGTCTCGTCGCACTTGATTCGGGAGACGACACCGCTTGCCGCCGCGTGAACAGGGTTGCCGATGCCGATGATCAGGTCGACGCCTTGGTGGTTCGGTCGGCCGGCGGTCCGGAAGCCGGAGCCCACCACCATCTTCTGGCTTCCTCTCAGGCCCTTGCCGCTGGCCGCCAGCGGGCTGGTCCAACCGGAGGCGGACACCTGGCCAATCGAGGTGCACACCATGTCCAGCGAGTTGCCGACCGCGTTCGCCGCGCCGTCGGCGAGCATGTTCACGATCTGGGTCGCGATCGGCTCGTGCTTGGCATAGGCGCCAGGATAGGCACTGATCTGCACCCGCTGGGCCGCCCGGGTCAGCGGCAGGCTCTGCCAGTTCCTGACCGTCTTCAGCTTGTTGTAGAACTTCGTCGTCGCGAAGACCGGGTTGGTGACCTGCGCCGGCGAACCCCAACCGCTGCTCGGCCGTTGCTGAAAGAGCCCAAGCGAGTCGTGATCGTTGCGCGCGCCGAGATCGCCGAGATTCCGCAGGTTGGACTCTTGCATCGCCGTAGCCACCGCGATCACCCACGCCCGCGGTGGCAGCTTGAGGTGCTTGCCAACGCTGATGATGATCGCCGCGTTTTTGATCTGCTCTTTGCTGTAGGAACCGACACTGGGCAGTTTGCCCTCCGGATCGATCGGCCCGCCGGCTCCGCAGTTGCCCCCGAGAAGGCTGAAGTTCTCCTCCTTGGGATTGTCGAACATTCCCAGGAACAGGGCGCTGACGGCGCCGCCGCAGCACAGCAGAACCATCGCGGCGGTCAAGGCAACGAGCAGGGCCACCACCCCGCGGGGTCGTGGCAGGTTCATGGGCCGTCCCAATCGACGTCGTCCACCAGCCAGCGTCCGTCAGGCGCTACCAGTTGAAGAGTCAGTTTTCCGCTGTCAACTGTCACGACTGCATTGACCAGTCCGTCACCGATCGGCACCAACGTAGGTCGACCGACCACCTTGTCGGCCGGCACGTCTGCCGGGTTGACGCCGTTCAGTTCGCTTGAGAGTTCCGCGGTCGCGTTCGGGACGAGCCCGTCGTGCCAGGTCTTCGCCGACACGTTCTTGTGATCGACCCAGGCTGAGGCGAACGCGTACGCCACGGCCTCCGGCTCCGCCGATCCCGGCCTGGTGACTGGGGACGGGGGCGGCTCATCGTCGTCGGCGGTGACCCCGTCGTCGTCGTGGCTCGGATCGACGCTGACGGCCCCTGCGGTCGGTATGGCTTCAGTGAGCGGCGGCTGGGGGTTCGCCCCGTCGTTGAAGAGGCGACCGATGCCGACCACCGCCAGCACAAGCACCGCGATCACCAGAGCGACACCCCAGCGCGATCTGAAGAGGGCGGTGAGGCTGCGTTCGAGGAATCCGGACATCTCTTATCACTTTGCCTCTGTGCGCACCCGCGGCGATGCCGGCTCACGTGAGGTGCTGCCGGTTTCCGGTCGGTAGATCGCATACGAGGCAGGTCGCTCGGTCACGTCCGGCTCCGTCCACGTGGAGGAACCTCGCTGCCGGGTTGCCTGACCGGCGACCGGGACCGGCCGGCGGTCAGGAGCCGGGGTGTCGTGCGGCGACTCGTTGCCGTCCGGTCGGCTCGCCGGGACAGCGCCTCCCCGAGTCGGGGCGGCCGCGGTGTCGCCCCGGCCGATCGCGGCGTGTGCGGGGTCCTCCAGCCGCGCCTCGGGGCGCAGATTGGTCTGCTCCACGTAGACGCCGCGTCCCTTGCCGACCCGCGGTTCGTTGGTGCCGCCGGCGTCTGCGACGTCGAGCTTGGCGGCTTCCTTCATATCGCGGAAGAACTTACGGTGCCATGAGCCAGCCGATGTGATCGCCGCGGTGCTGTCCTTGCCGCCGAGCTGGGTGATCCGCCGGTATGGCCGCAGCAGCAGCCAGCCCACGACACCGACCAGCCACACGAGAACCACCTGCAGCCAGCCGGCGAGGCTTGCGGTGTTCATGATCAGGTCGACCGCGAAGAGGTAGATGGCCGCGCCGGTACCGAAGATCGCGATGTTGAAGACCGCCGCCACCACGGCGTTCCCGAGCCGCCGGATGCCCGAGCTGGCGGGTCGCAGCAGGCCGACGGTGCCCAGGATGGGAGCGGCGATGACAGCCCACCGGAAGATCAGGAAGCCCAGCAGGACCAGCAGGGAGGCGGTGAGGTCGAACATCGCGAACATGAGTGATGCCAGCACGGCGATGAAGCCCGCGCCGATCCGGTCCATGCCGTTTGTTCCCTGCAGATAGTCGTAGGCCTCCGGGTCCTCCGTCTTGATCTGCTCAGAGACCTTCTTCCACTGATCGCTCTTCGCGGTGAGGATGGCCGGCCGGGTACCAGGATTCTGCCGGATCCTTTCGGCCTCCCGCCAGCTGATCGAGCGGGCGTCATAGAGTGCTCGGCCGTATTTCTGGGCGGTTGTGCTGTCGGCGGAACCGAGAAGACCGCGGACCCAGTTGCGATAGAGCATGGTCTCGGTCGAGGTGTCGCTCGCCCGCACAGCGGGCGGCCTGTTGTCCTCGCAGGCTTCCGGAACGCCCAGCTTGCAACTGGCGGTGCTACCGGTCTGGGGACGCGGACCCACCGCGTCATGGACGACTCCGAGAGTCGTGACCAGGGTTTGGTCGGCGATGTTCGCGGACTTGACCGGCCAGGCGGCAATCGCAGTTACCGCGACCATGACGAGGATCGCCCAGCCGGCCGTTGTCGTCGCCGCGCCCATGTCGGCCTGCTGCGAGCGCCAGATCAGGTACAGACCGACGATGGCGAGAGTGATCACGCCGAAGACGCTGAAGACTTTTTCGTATACGGCCTTGGTGGCCTGGTCGACCAGCGGGTTTGCCCAGCCCCAGAGCTGTTCCGGGTCCCAGGCGCGCTCCCGCAGCGCGTTGGACGCACCGATTACCGCCGTAGCGATCATGAACTCGCCGTTGGCCACCGTCGTCTCGAACTTGGATTCGGGCTGGGTCAGCGTCGATGCGCAGCCGCCGTCCAGGTCGAAGGTGGTGAAGCTGTAGCCGGCATAGCCGTACTGGCTGTAGATGCCCTGGGGACCGTTCAGCTTCGATGATTCCGGGCGTTCGACGAACCAACCGGCGAGACCGGAGTCAGGGGTGCTGGGAGTGGGGGCCTTGAGGCATACCGCCCGGTCAGCGGCGACGTCCTTGAGCCGCTTGACGCAGCCGGGGATGTCCTTGCCCCATTCCTCGACGCTGCAGGCGCCGCCTGGTGCCCGTAGTGGGGCGGCCGAGGCCGACGACGGTGCGACGACCGCCCAGGCGATGCTCGCCGCAATCGCTACGAGCACCGTCAGTATCAGTGCGCACCCCCGCCGGACCATGTCAGGCCTCCAGGTCGGTCAGCGATGGAATGGCCGAGGGGGTGACCTTGGCCGCCGTCGGCGTCGTGTCCAGGTGGTCCAGCAGGCCGTCCACGTACGACACGTCGACACGGACCTTCTGCACCCGGCCGTCGACGTCGCGCATCACGAACTCGCGGAAGCCGAGCCGGGTCGACGAGGTCGCGTCCGCCTGGGACAGCGACGCCAGGGTCGCCTCGTAGCCGTCGTGCACCGGGACCCGGAGCAGCCGTAGCGCCTCGGACGCGATCTCCTGGTCCTCCGCGATGCGGCCGACGAAGACCGTCGACACGAGGTTCTGCACGTCCAGGCCGAGAATGTCGCGCGGGTTCTGCGAGGCGACGAAGGCCGCAAGGTTCCACTTGCGGGAGTCGCGGGCGAGGCGGACCAGGAACGACCGGCCCGAGCGCCAGCCCTCCATGAAGTGGGCCTCGTCCAGGCCGACCATCTTGCGCGACGACATGGAGCCGCCGTAGCAGCGGCGCACCGCGAGGCGGTGTGCCGTGTGCAGCATCGGCAGGGCCAGGGACTCCTCCGCGGACCAGTACTCGCGCTCGATCTTCAGGTCGGGAAGGCGCAGGCCCGCCATCGTGATGACCGTGAGCGCCGAGTCGGCGCCGAGCAGATGCTCCGGCGGGCGGCCGAAGAACAGCAGGGCCAGCGGCATCTCGGCGGTGTCCAGCAGCAGGTTGGCGAGTTCCCGGCCGTTGTCGTCGAGGGTCTGCAGGGTGGCGACCACGTCGTCGAGCGTCGAGGTCTCCTCGGCGGGCACCTGCCGGACCGCGTGCCGCAGCAGCGTCGCGGTGGTGGCCTCCTTGGCCACCTGCGGGGGCACCAGCATCGAGCAGATGTCCTGCACCAGCATGCGGCGCTCGGCGCGGGCGTTGGAGACCGCGATCTCGTACTCGCGGTCGCCGGCGGGGCCGGTCGGGAACTCGGTGCGCACCGGGGTGGGGATCAACGCGTACGGTGCCAGCGTCCCCTGCTCCGACCCGGTCAGGTTCAGCACCCGGGAGTACGGCCGCAGCTCCGGCATCGCGCACAGCCGGGCCAGCGGGCCGGACGGGTCGAGCAGGGTCACCTGGACGCCGCGGCGCGCGTTCAGGTAGCCCAGCGCGCCCATCAGGGTGGACTTTCCACCGCCGGGCTCCGCCACGAGGACGCCGAGGCCGGAGCGCTCGCGCACCTCCATCGGGAAGTGCAGGTCGAGGAAGACGGGGCGCCGGCAGGTGCCCGAGGTGCGGCCGATCAGGTCGCCGCGGCGGTCGCCCACGTTGGACGCCGCCTGCGGCAACGCCGCGGCCAGCAGCTTGACCGGCATCCGCCGCACGTAGCCGGTGTTGGCGATCGGCTCGCCGGGGATGAACTCGCGGGCCAGCTGGTCCTGGTTCTTCGGGTGCTGCAGCGAGATGCGCAGCTCGCGGGAGTAGAGCTGGATGAGGCGCCGGGCCCGCTCCAGGCACTCCTCACGGGTGCGGCCGCCGACGGCGATCCGGTGCCAGCCGTGTGCGCGTGCGGACTCGACCGGCAGGCCGGTGGTCATCTCGTCGCCGATGACCAGGGCGCGCTTGGCGAGGCGCTCCAGCTCCGGCGGGGCGTCGATGCCGTGCTCCGCGTAGTCGAGCTGCTGGGAGCGGATCATCCGGAGCCGGTGCTCGAGGTTCTTGAAGGAGCTGTTGGACCCGAGGATGTCGATGCGCGAGGAGAGCTCCATCGGCCACGGCAGGCGCTCGTGGAAGTGCATCCACGGCTCGTGCTTCTCCGGGATCTCCAGCGGCTCCATCCGGCCGACGGAGAGGACGGCGACGTGCCGCTCCTCGCCGGTCATCCGGTTGACCAGCTTGACGGTCGACCCGTAGGGGGTGCGGTAGCGCTCGACCTGCTCGGTGAGGGCCAGCAGGTCGCCGCGCTCCCAGTGGCCGTTCGAGACGGGGGAGAGCGGGCCGGGCGGCGCCATGCAGAGCGCGACGGAGCGGAAGAGCAGCCATTCCAGCTCCGGCGGGGTGACCCGGCGGCCGCGCATGCCGAACGCGTTCAGCACCTCGTCGAACTGCTCGACCGTGCGGCCGAGCTTGCGACGTTCGGAGTCGGAGGTGCCCTTTCCGAACATCCGCAGGATGCGTTCGGAGAAGGTGTCGCCGAGCGAGCGGCGGGCGAAGGTGACGCCCAGGTAGGTCTGTCCCTCGGCGTGGTTGACGGAGAGCAGGTGCCGCTGCGCCGCGACGAGGTGGTTCGACCACGAGGTGGCGCCGCTGACGTCGGGCAGCGGCTTCGCCGTGTGCGAGTCGACCGTGCGGGCCCACTCATCGGCAGGGAAGGGCCGGTTGGTGCGGCGCAGGTGCAGCCGGAAGCCGGCCAGGCCCGCGTACTGCTCGGAGATCGCGGAGAGCAGGGCCTCGCGCTCGGCGTCGGGCCGGAACGCCCAGCGCACCTCCGGCAGCGAATACCAGGCCGTCACGGTGCCCTGCGTGAACGTCAGATGCCCGGCGATCTCGCTGATCTCCAGCTCGATGGCGGGGTCGCGATCGCTGAACTTGAGCCGGTGCGGGCGCAGCGGGGTCGCCTTCGGGCGCACCGCGGGCAGGTTCCCCGGCTCGTCGTGGTCCTTGTTCTTGCGGCCCCGGCGCTTGGCGGGGGCCTTCTCGCGGGTGGCCGGCGCCTTCTCCGGCATCGGCGCGGGCAGGTCGGTGCGGACGTCGGGCGCGGGCGCGGCCGGTGCGTACGGCTCGACCGGGCGGACCGGGGTCACCCCGGGCGCGGTCGTCTGCCAGAGCGGCGGCGTCTGCGCGGGCAGGACCACGGTGTCGGGCCGCGGCACGACGGGCGCGGCGGCGACGACCGGCATCGCGCCGGGCCGGGCCTCCTCGGGCCAGTCGTCGAAGTCGGACTGGGGCGGCGCTTCGCGCTCGTCGTAGAAGTCGGCCTGCGGCCCGACCGGTGCCCGCATGAAGGGCGAGACGGGTGCGTCGGGCGGGCGGGCCGCGGGGAGGAAGGTGCCCGGCGGCGGCGGAATGGGTGGCGGCGGGGCGACCAGCGACTCGGGCGCGGGCGGAGCGTCGGCGGGCGCAACGGGCGTGACCTCCTCCGGCCCGGCGGCGGGCGGCGCGGACGTCTGGCGGCGCTCGTCCGCGTCGTCGAAGTCGAAGTCGAAGTCGAAGTCGGCGTCCGGGTCGTCGGCCGGTGGCTCGATCACGGGTGCCGGTTTCGGCGCCGGCGCGCCGCCGAAGAGGTCGAGGAACGGTGAATCGATGTCCATCGGGTCGACCGGCTGGGCGGCGCCGTTGGTGCGGGGCCGGATGGGCTGCGGGGCCTGGAAGACCGCTACCGCGCCGTGTCCGGGGCCGGGCACCTGCTCCGAGCTCTCATCTGGAGAGTAGTTGTCTGGTCGCGCACCGTTACTTTGCCTGCCCGTAAGGGTGGCGTCCGCGCGGGAATGCCCGGGCGGTGGGGAAGCGGTCATGAACGGGCCCCGTTCGGGCATGCAGCATGAGAGGCGAAACTGGTCATACCAACTCCTCCCGAACCCTGATGCGCGTGGCGACAAGTCTCGGGTCGCGCTGCTCGACGGCAGGCTCGCGGGTGCGGCGCCAGTCGGTGAGCGCGGTGCGGATGACCATGCGGGCGGGGCGGTCGGGGTCGACGTGCCGGAACACGTACGAGGTGGTGACCATGGCCAGGGCGATCTCCCAGGCGGGGAAGGCGTCGAACTTCCAGGTCAGCATGTAGTGGAGAAAGACGAACAAAGGTACTAGCAGGACGAACATTCCATATTGCGCATATGGCAGATGTAGGGGCAGGGTGTATCCGGGCGGGCCCAGATAGACCAGGCGTGCCCGGTAGATGTCGTCATCAGTGCGCAGCCGCATGTGTCCGCCCGCGGCCTCAGGTGAAGATGAGGTCGATGATGTAGTCGCCGACGAAGAAGAGCGTCGCGGCGCCGGCGATGAAGGCGAGGCCCACGATGGCGATCGCCGAGCTGGTCAACACCTTGGAGATCTCACCGCGGCTGGCCCGGCCGATGAAGATGATGCCCAGGACGGCCAGCAGGATCGGAGCGATGTTGCTCGCGAAGAAGGTGACGACACCCTCGGTGTTGATGCCCTTGGGCTCGGGGGCGGCCAGGGTGCCTTGCTGCAGGGTTGCCGCGACTTGCGCGACGAGCTCTGTGGCGATCATCGGTAAACCTCCCGGGTGCCTGGCGTGAGGGCGCCGAGCACACTGCAGTTATAAAGCCTCGCTGACGGCAACGCCCATATGGTGCTACTTGCGGCTCACCGCGTCGAGTGAGCTGGTCGGGGCGCTCCTGTCCTACCCAAAGCCCGTCTGCTCTCTTCGGTCCTTCAATGATGCCCAGGTCTGAAGAGTACGGGCCGTACTTCTTACCTACAAGCTGCCCGATTCGTTACCGAAGGTAAAGGCGTGACTGAAGATGAGTCACGCGCGATCGTACACCTGTTCGAAAACCTGCGAACCGGTACCGTCTTGCTGTGACCGACACGAGCGGAAGCGCCACTTCGGTTCAGTTCAGTGGTGACCTGTTGCTCCGGCAAGATCACCCGGTCGTGATGGGCGTACTCAACGTCACCCCCGACTCCTTCTCCGACGGCGGCCGTTATTGCGACGTCGAGGCGGCCGTCGAGCACGGCGTCGAGCTGCGCGAGCAGGGCGCCGACATCATCGACATCGGTGGCGAGTCCACCCGTCCGGGTGCCGAGCGCGTGGACGGCCCGACCGAGATCGCCCGGGTGCTCCCGGTGATCAAGGCGCTGGCCGCCGCCGGGGTGCCGCTGAGCATCGACACCACCCGGGCCGAGGTCGCGGCGGCCGCCCTGGCGGCGGGCGCGACCGTGGTCAACGACGTCTCCGGCGGCCTGGCCGACCCGGGCATGGCCGCCGTCGTCGCGGACGCCGGCTGTCCGTGGGTCCTCATGCACTGGCGCGGGCACTCCCGGCGGATGCTCGAGCTGGCCGCATACACCGACGTCGTCGCCGAGGTCCGCGACGAGCTGCTGCGGCGGGTGGACGACGCGGTCGCGGCCGGCGTCGACCCCGCGCGGCTGATCCTCGACCCCGGCATCGGCTTCGCGAAGCACGCCGAGCACAACTGGTCGCTCTGCACGCACCTCGACGAACTGGTCGCGCTCGGCCATCCGGTCCTGTTCGCGGCGAGCCGCAAGACCTATCTCGGCCGGTTGCTCGCCGGGCCCGGCGGCGAGCCGCGGCCCGTCGACGGCCGGGAGGCGGCGACGATAGCGACGTCCGTGCTGGCGGTGGCCGCGGGGGCCTGGGGCGTCCGCGTGCACGACGTGCGCGCGACCACGGACGCGCTGGCCGTGTGGCGCGCCACCGGCAGTCCGCGTTTGCAAAGATCAAATTCCGGGGGTACGCGGTGCACGACCGCATCAGACTGAGCGGCCTCAGGGCCAGGGGCCACCACGGCGTGTACGACTTCGAGCGGCGCGACGGCCAGGACTTCGTGGTCGACGTGGAGCTGGAGCTGGACCTGGCTCGGGCGGCCGCCACCGACGACGTCGCCGACACCGTCCACTACGGCGAGCTGGCCGGCGGGCTGGTCGAGGTGATCGCGGGGGAGCCGGTCAACCTGATCGAGACCCTGGCCGATCGGCTCGCGACCGTCTGCCTGGCCGACGCCCGGGTGGCCGCCGCCACGGTCACCGTGCACAAGCCGCAGGCGCCCATCCCGCACGAGTTCGCCGACGTGGCGGTCACCGTCCGGCGTGCCCGGTGACCCGGGCGATCCTCTCGCTGGGCAGCAACCTCGGCGACCGGTACGCGCACCTCAGAGACGCCGTCACGCGCCTGGGCGAGCGCGTCGTGCTGGCCTCCGGCGTCTACGAGACGCCGCCGTGGGGCGACGCCGACCAGCCGCCGTACCTGAACGCGGTCCTGCTGGTCGCCGACCCGGCGGCCGGGGCGGACGGCTGGCTGGAGCAGGCTCGGGCGCTGGAGCGGGCCGGGGGCCGGGTCCGCGATCCGGAGCGCCGGTTCGGCCCGCGCACGCTCGATGTGGACGTCATCGCGGCCTGGCAGGACGACGGCACGCCGGTGCTCAGCGACGATCCGGAGCTGATCCTTCCGCATCCCCGGGCACACCAGCGCGCGTTTGTGCTCAAACCCTGGCTCGACCTGCAGCCGTACGCCCGGCTGCCCGGCCACGGCTGGGTCACCGACCTGTTGAACGCGCCGGAGCTCACCGCCGACGCGAACGCGCTGACCCCGCGGCCCGATCTGCCGTTAGAGTCACAGGAGTGAGCAGCAACCCCGGCGGCGGAGCGCCCGATCCGTCGATGCGGCCGACCAGCCTTTCGACGTTGGTGGTCGCCGGGCTGGCCGCCGCCGCGGTCGGCTGGCTGTTGTTGAGCGCCTTCTACGCGCAGATGCCGCGGCTGCCGTGGCTGCCGATCATCGTGCTCGCGGCGCTGGCGACCGCCGAGGCCTTCCTCGCGCAGAACACCAGCGCCCGGATCCAGCACAAGCCCGGCGCGCCGCGGGTCGACCCGATCGCGGTGGCCCGCTACGCCGTGCTCGCCAAGGCGTCCTCGCTGGCCGGTGCCCTCTTCGCGGGCTTCTCCGCCGGCCTGCTGGCCTGGCTGGCGCTGGAGCCGACCCGGGCCGCCCGCGACGACGTTCCGGCGGCCATCGCCGGGGTGGTCTCCGCGCTGGCGCTGGTGGGCGCCGCGTTGTGGCTCGAGCGGTCCTGTCGCGTTCCGGAGCGACCCGACCAGAAGGACGGGGGCGAGTCGGGTCGGTCCGCGGGCCGGTCCTGATCTTTATCGGTTCAGTACTTGAACCGATACCGGCTCGTCTACGTATGCTGTGCCGCGGCTAGGAGGTGCGCGAGATGGCCTACGACGACACGACATATCGTCGTGATACCGACGACCGGGGTGAAAGCAACCCGGCCGCTTACCGGGCAGGTGTCGTGGCCGCGGATTATCGCGCCCGCCGCCGCGATCTCGACCCCGAGGGCGTCGAGGCCGCCATCGACGAGGCGCCGACGGAGCCGATGCGCCGTGACGAGGCGGACGACGGCGGCCGGGACCGGCTCGGCATCCACATCGGCTGGGAGATCCTCCTGCTGCTGGCGGTCGCCGCGATCGCCTTCCTGCTCTACCGGCTCGATCCGGCCGGCCTGCGCCGGCCCGCCCTGGACGGCCTGCTGATCTCGGGCGCCGCGATCGGGCTGCTCACCCTCGGCGCCGGGCTGACGATCCGCGCCGGCGTACCGAATCTCGCGCTCGGTCCGGTCGCGCTCGCCGCGGCGCTGCACTTCGCCGAGAACGGCGACGAGGGCCTGGTGAAGGCCGCCGTGCCGGCGCTGATCATCGCCGCCGCCGGAGGCCTGCTGGTGGCGCTGTTCGTGATCGTCCTGCACGTGCCCGGCTGGGCCGCGACCCTGGGCGCCGCCATGGGCGTCGTCGTCTACGACCAGCTGCGCACGGCGCCGGTCGTCGTCCAGGGCGACTACGACCCGTCCAACCAGGCGTTCTACCTCTTCGGCGGCTTCGCGCTGCTCGCGGTCATCGGCGGGGCGCTCGGCACGGTCACGCCGATCCGCCGGCTGGTCGGGCGGCTGCGCCCGGCCGGCGACCCGGCCCTGCGCCGGGGTGCCGGCGCGGCGCTGCCGGTGATCGCCGCGCTCGTCCTCTCCTCGGTGTTCGCGGTCGGCGCCGGCATCCTGATGGCGGCGCAGTCGGCCGGCCCGATCGTCCCCGGCACCGGGCTGGAGTGGACCGGCATCGCGATCGGTGCCGCCCTGCTCGCCGGCACCAGCGCGTACGGGCGGCGCGGCGGCATCTTCGGGACCCTGCTCTCGGTCGCCGGGATCACGCTGTTCCTCGACTATGCGAACCGGCGCGACCTCGACATTTCGCTGTTCGCCATCGCGGGCTGCACGATCGGCGCGGGGCTGATCGTGAGCCGGCTGGTCGAGACGTACGGGCGCCCGCTGCCGGTGCCCGCCGTCGGCGAGGACTGGAACGCGGCGGCCTCGGTGGGCACCACGTGGTCGCCCGACATGCCGGAGACCTGGGCGACCTCGGCGACGCCGCCGGCGACCGCCGCGGGTCGCTGGGACGAGGGCCCGTGGGGCAGTGCCCGCTGATCGCCGGAGATCGGCCCTATGCTGGCAGCATGACCGAAGCGACCTTCGCCGAGCTTGACGCCCTGCCCACCGAGGAACTGCGTGAGCGCGCCTTCGCGAAGGCGCGTGAGCTGCACGACCTGAAGTTCTTCTGGTCGGTGTTCAGGCACCTGCCGGACGCCGACGAGGCCGAATCGCTGGACGGCGCGCCGCACTCGGTCGGCCCGACGATCGACGAGGCGGTCGCGCTGTGGCGCGAACTGACCGGGCACGGCTTCGGCGAGCAGGAGCCGCTGTTGCGGGCGGCGTTCATCGACTACCTGCAGAAGCACTGATACCACCGCAAGGCACACATTCACGGATATCAGCACCGACGCGTTTGGCGACCGGAATCCGCTGGGCAATAGCGGGTTCATGGCTCTCACCAACCGCTACAAAACCGCGCCCGGTGCGGGCACGCTTGCCGCGCTGATACTGGTCCTGGTCTTCGGCAGCCCCTGGTATGCCGACTGGGCCGCCGACAACACCGACCCCGACACCGCCGGAGGCTGGTGGCTGCGCCTGCTCGCGTGGCCGCACTGGCGCTTCGACTCCGACGACTCGCTGCGCTCGATCGTGATCGGCGACCTCAGGGCGATCCTGGTCGTCGTGCTGACGCTGCTCTTCCTCTACCTGCTGCCCGGCTCCCAGCTTGCCCGGGCCCGCGGCACCCTCAGCCAGTTCTTCGCGGGCTGGGCGGCGTACATCTTCGCCGCCGGTTTCGCCGCGCTGCTGACCACGCTGTTCCTGGCCAACCCGTCGCTGCTGAGCGCGTTCCGCACCGCCGGGGAGGGCGCCACCTACGGCCTCTTCGTCGGCTGGATCGTCGGAATCGCCACCCTCGGCGGACGCCGGGGCACCCGCTAGCCGGGCCCGCCCGTAGCGGTGCGGCGCGACCGGACGATCCCCCGTCGTCCGGTCGTGCCGCGTCCCGGTTTGTCAGGCGATCGCGGTGGCTTCCTCGTCGGGCACGTCGAACAGGGCCGAGCGTGAGACGGCGCCGACCGGCTGCCCGTCCTCGACCACGATGACGTTGAGGGAGTCGCTGGTCAGCATCGCCGCGAGCGCGTCGTGGAGCGTTCCGGACAGGTCCATCGTCGGCAGCCGGGAGATCTCCTCGACCTGGCCGATCGGCCGCATCGCGTCCCGTACGGGGGTGACCGCCAGCCGCCGGATGCCCCGGTCGGCGCCGATGAACTCGCGCACCGCGGCCGATGCCGGCCTGCTCAGCAGCTCGGCCGGGGGCGCGTACTGCATCAGCCGGCCGCCGTCGCCCAGCACCGCGATCCGGTCGCCGAGGCGTACGGCCTCGTCGATGTCGTGGGTGACCAGCACGATGGTCTTGCGGACCGTGGCCTGCAGCCGGAGGAACTCCTCCTGCAGCCGGCCGCGCACGATCGGATCCACCGCGGAGAACGGCTCGTCCATGAGCAGCACCACCGGATCGGCGGCGAGCGCGCGGGCCACGCCGACCCGCTGGCGCTGACCGCCGGAGAGCTCGTGCGGATAGCGGCCGCCGTAGCGGGCCGGGTCGAGGCCGACGAGGTCGAGCAGCTCGTCCGAGCGGGATCTGATCCGCTTGCGGTCCCAGCCGAGCAGCCGCGGAACCGTGCTCACGTTGGTGCGGATCGTCTGATGCGGAAAGAGTCCGACATTCTGGATCACGTAGCCGATCTGCCGGCGCAGCTCGACCGGGTCCTGCGCCGAGACGTCCCGGCCGTCGATCAGGATCCGGCCCTTGGACGGCTCGATCAGCCGATTGATCATCCGAAGCACGGTGGACTTGCCGCAGCCCGACGGGCCGATGAGTACGACCAGCTCGCCGGCCGGCACCTCGAGGCTGATGTCGCCGACCGCCACCGTGCCGTCCGGATAGACCTTTCCGAGGTTCGCGAGCGTGATAGACGCAGCGCTCCGGCCAGCGCCGGAGTCGGTGATCGCGGTAGCGTCCACGTATGTCCTTCCTGTCGAGGGCCCCGGCGCCTGCGTGGCCCTTGGCCGCCCCCGCTGATGACGGGCCGGGGAATCCGTGGTTCTCGTGGCGCTACGTGCACGACAACGCCGACGAGATCCTCTCCGCACTGCAATTCCACGTGGGCCTCACCGCGCGTGCAGTGATCATCGCGCTGATCGTCGCCCTGCCGCTGGCGGTCGTCTCCTATTGGTGGCGCCCGCTGACCGGCCCGATTCTCGCACTCTCCGGCATCCTCTACACGATTCCGTCGCTGGCGCTTCTCGCCCTGCTCGCCCCGGCGGTCGGCACCACGACCGACACCGCGGTCCTGATCGCCCTTGTGCTCTACGCGCTGCTCGTGCTCGTGCGCAACTCCCTGGCGGGCCTCACCCAGGTGCCGAACGAGGTCCGCGACGCCGCGGCCGGCATGGGGTACGGCCGGTTCGGCCGGCTGTGGCACATCGAGTTGCCGCTGGCGCTGCCCGGCATCCTCACCGGGCTGCGGCTCGCCACGGTGTCCACCGTGGCGCTGGTGACCGTCGGCTCGCTGATCGGCCGGGGCGGCCTCGGCGACATGATCCTCGGCGGCTTCCGGAACAACTTCTACAAGGCCGAGATCATGACCGGCACGATCCTCTGTGTCGGCCTGGCCCTGGTGCTCGACCTGCTTTTGGCCGGGGTGGGACGAGCGCTGACCCCCTGGGCGCGGGAGCGGAAGTCTTGAACTACCTCGAAGAGGCCTACGTCTGGCTCAACGACCCGCTCAACTGGACCAACCCGGGCGGGCTGCTCGACCGGCTCGTCGAGCACCTGGTCATCAGCGCGTGGGCGGTGCTGCTGGCCTGTGCCGTCGCCTGGCCGCTCGGCATCTGGCTCGGCCACCGCGGGCGTGGCGGCGGCGGGGTCGTCGTCCTGGCCAACCTGACCCTGGCGATCCCGACGCTGGCCCTGCTCACCATCCTGCCGCTGACCCCGCTCGGCTTCGGCAAGCCGCCCGTCGTCGTGGCGCTTGCCGTCTTCGCGGTTCCGCCGCTGCTGGCCAACGCCTACACCGGGCTGCGGCAGATCGATCCCGAGACGAGGGACGCCGCGCGGGGCATGGGCCTGTCCGGCGGCCAGCTGCTTCGCCAGGTCGAGCTGCCGCTCTCGGTGCCTTACCTCGCGGCGGGGCTGCGGACCGCGGCCGTGCAGGTGGTGGCCACGGCCGGGCTGGCCGCGTTCGTCAACGGCGGCGGGCTCGGCGAGATCATCCTGGCGGGCTTCGGCATCGGCATGAGCAACGGCGGCGGCGGGCAGATCGTGGCCGGCGGCATCGTTGTGGCGCTCGTCGCATTGCTGGTCGAAGCGCTGCTGGCGGGCGTACAACGGCTGGTGACACCGGCTCCGTTGCGGACCGGGCGGCGAGCCCGGCCCACCGCGGCGGCACCGGCGGGGTAACGGTCCCGCATCGTTACGAAAGATGTCACACCCAACGGGTAGGAATGTCTGTGGCCGTTTCCCGCGGCCGACAACCGAATCACACGGGCATCGAATACCGACTGCCCGTCGGACACGCGGCGCGGCAATCCGGCCGTGCCGGGACACAGAAGGCGGCAGTATGCGTCGACACCTGCTCCTGACGGCCGGCACCCTCATGACCGCCGCCGTCATCCTCGCCGGCTGCGGCGAGTCCGGCTCCTCCGGCACCGACGCCCCCGCGAGCGCCGCGGCGGGCGCGGGCTGCGCGCCCGTGGCCGGCGACACCCTGGTCGTCCTCACCGACGACAAGAACCTGCAGAACACCGACAACGTGGTCCCAGCGATCCACAAGAAGTCCTCGTCGCCGCAGCTCATCGCGGCGCTCGACAAGGTCTCCGCGGCGCTCGACACGACCAAGCTGATCGAGCTCAACAAGGCCGTCGACGTCGACCGCAAGTCGTCGAAGGCCGCGGCCGAGGAGTTCGCCGCCGCCAACAACATCACGGCGGGCATCGAGAAGGGCCCCGGCGGCGACCTGAAGGTCGGCGCCGCCAACTTCAGCGAGAACGCCACCCTGGGCGAGCTCTACAAGATCGCCCTGACGGCCGCGGGCTACAAGGTCGAGGTGCAGCAGATCGGCAACCGCGAGCTCTACGAGCCCGCCCTCGAGAAGGGCGACATCGCCGTGGTCCCGGAGTACGCCGCCACCCTGGCGACGTTCCTCTCCGGCAAGGTCGACGGCAAGGACGCCAAGGACCCGTCCTCGCCGCAGCTCGAAACCACGATGACCAACCTGACCGCCCTCGGCGCGAAGGTCGGCCTGGTCTTCGGCACGCCGTCCGCGGCGCAGGACCAGAACGCGTTCGCCACCACGGAGGCGTTCGCCACCAAGAACGGCCTCAAGACCCTTTCGGACCTCGCCGCCAAGTGCTCGGGCGCGGCCACCATCCTGGGTGGCCCGGCGGAGTGCCCGCAGCGGCCGAAGTGCCAGCAGGGCCTGGTCGACACCTACGGCTTCCAGGCGGGCAAGTTCAGCTCCCTGGACGCCGGCGGTCCGCTGACCAAGACCGGCCTCAAGCAGGGAACGATCAGCGTCGGCCTCGTTTTCAGCTCGGACGGAGCCCTCGCGGCGGGTTGATGACCTGCTGATACCTACCGGACGATCCCAGGCGCCGGGCATCTCGACCGAGGTGCCCGGCGCCTGGGCGTATCGTGACGGGCGACACTCTCTGTAGCATCTGCGACCATGCCTGACCGTGACCCCGAGGCGCAGCAGTCCGCTCGCCTCCTCACGGCGCTGATCTGGGCCGGCGTCGCCATCGCCCCGGTCGCCGCCCTCGTCGTGCTGCTCGGCGGCAGCGGCGGTTCCATGCGGTTCGCGGTCCTGCTGGTCGCGGTCTGCGTCGTCCTGATGGGCGCGGCGATGCTGATCAGAAACGATCCGGTGCTGCGCCGCATGGACGTCGAGGACCGGGTCGCGGCGGAGACCGGCGAGTTGCGCGAGCGGTTCCGCGAGGAGATCGCCGCGGCGGCCCGCGCGACCAACCACCGGGTGCAGGTGCTCCAGGACGAGATCACCCGGATGTGCTCGGCGGGCTCTCCGATCAATTCCCGCCAGCCCGCGGCCCTGCCCCCGTCCCCACCGCCTTCTCCGGCCCGGCCCGTGGGCGCCCGCAGCGCCGCCGCCGTAGCGGCCTCGTCGGTCAGTCCCGCCGCGGCCGTCAATGTTCCGGCCGTCGCGTCCGTATCCGTGCCGGTGGGCTCGGCAGCGGTGGGCGCGGCCTCCGTCGGCTCCGCCAGGGTCGGCTCCGCCAGCGTCGGTTCCGCCAGGGTCGGACCCGCGTCGGGCGGCGTGGTTCCGCATCCGCGCGCCGCCGCGGTCGTGCCGACCTCGGGCGGGGTCTATCGCCAGGATGGGTACGGCTCGGCGTCGGTCGTGCCGACCTCGGGCGCGGTCTACCGCCAGGGTGGGCAGGGCGCGGCCCCGGCCTCCCGGCCCGGCACGGTCTCGCGCGGCGGGTCGATCCCCCAGGCGGATGTGGTCTTTCAGGGTGGTGTCGGCGCCCCGTCCGGGCGGCGGCCCGCCGTTTACGGGCAGGCCGCCGAGTACGGCGCGAACTCCGCCGACGACCACGACACCGCCTCCGACTACTGGGCCGCGCCCGGAACGGCGATCGTGCAGCTTCCGTCGCGGCGGCACGCGGCACCCGACACCGGCACCGACCTGGCCCGCTTCGGAATCGCCGACCCGGCCGCCGGCGACGGCTACCGCCCGCACGGCGGCTACCAGGTGCCCGCGAACGACGGCTACGACTACGGCTACTCCGAGCGCGCCGCGGACGACGCCCCGGGGCAGGGCGCCGGCTGGCAGGACACCGACTACACCTCGACCGGCGGCCAGGACACCGACTACACCTCGACCGGCGGCCAGGACTCCGGCTACGGCCAGGCGACCGTTTACGGCCGGCCGGCCGGCCGCGGCCAGGCGACCGGCTACGAGCAGGAGACGGGCTACGAGCAGGAGACGGGCTACGAGCAGGCGCCCGGATACGGCCGTGCCGATCAGTTCGGCCCGGACCCCACGGCCGCCCGCCCCCGGGGCGAGCACGGCCGCTGGTAGCTCTTCCGCTACTTGTCGATGTCCCCGACCACGAAGAACATCGACCCGAGGATCGCGATCAGGTCCGGAACCAGGCACCCCGGGATCAGCGTCGCCAGCGCCTGCACGTTCGCGTAGGACGCCGTCCTCAGCTTCAGCCGCCAGGGCGTCTTCTCGCCGCGGGACACCAGGTAGTAGCCGTTGATGCCCAGCGGGTTCTCCGTCCAGGCGTACGTGTGGCCCTCCGGGGCCTTGACCACCTTCGGCAGGCGCACGTTCACCGGCCCGCTGATCTGGTCGACCCGGTCCAGGCAGGCCTGCGCCAGGTCCAGGGACACGTAGACCTGGTCCAGCAGCACCTCGAAGCGGGAGTGGCAGTCCCCGGCGGTCCGGGTGACCACCGGAACCTCAAGCTGGTCGTACGCCAGGTACGGCTCGTCGCGCCGCAGGTCGATGTCGAGGCCGCTGGCCCGCGCCACCGGTCCGGACGCGCCGTACGCGGCGGCCTGCTCGGCGGTCAGCACCCCCACGCCGACGGTCCGGGCGAGGAAGATGTCGTTGCCGCGGATCAGCCGGTCGATGTCCGGCATCCGGCGGCGTACCTTGTCGATCGCCTCGCGGGCCCGGCCGGTCCAGCCCGCCGGGACCTCCTCCTTGATGCCGCCGACGCGGTTGAACATGTAGTGGATCCGGCCGCCGGAGACCTCCTCCATGACGGCCTGCAGCGTCTCCCGCTCCCGGAAGGCGTAGAACATCGGCGTGATCGCGCCGATCTCCAGCGGGTACGAGCCGAGGAACATCAGGTGGTTGAGCACCCGGTTCAGTTCGGCGAGGGCCATCCGCAGCCAGGTCGCGCGCTCGGGCACCTCGATGCCCATGAGCCGTTCGACGGCGAGCGCGACGCCGAGTTCGTTGGAGAACGCCGATAGCCAGTCGTGCCGGTTGGCCAGCACGATGATCTGCCGGTAGTCGCGCACCTCGAACAGCTTCTCGGCGCCCCGGTGCATGTAGCCGACGATCGGCTCGCAGGCGACGACCCGCTCGCCGTCGAGGGTGAGCTTGAGCCGCAGCACGCCGTGCGTCGACGGGTGCTGCGGTCCGATGTTGAGCACCATGTCGGCCGTGTCGAGCCCGGACCCGGTGCCGACCGTCATCTCCCGCAGGTCACTCACGACGCCGCTCCGTGCCGCCCGGTGGTTCGCTCACTGCGTTCGTTCACGGCAGCATCGTCCCACGAAGCTCGATGCCTACCTCGTGCAGCAGCCACCAGTGCCCGCCCAGCCCGGCGGGGTCGGTGAGTTCGGCGGCGGCGCCGGCCGCGCTCAGCGCCCGCAGATATCCGGCCGGGTCGGTGCGCGCGAGGTCGAGCGCCGGTCGCCCGCCGTCGACACCGAGGCCTCGCAGCGCCTCACGCTGACCGATGATCCGGTACGGGGTGCCGGCCGCGGCCGCGGCGGAGTCGACGGCCACGTGGGCCGTGATGTCGCACGTGCCGTCGGGCACCGGCTCGACCTGCCGCCCGTTCCGGAAGCCGGTCAGGGTGCCCAGCGGGGGCCGAGCCGAACGCAGATGCCCGTAGTCGACGGCCAGCGCGCAGCCGAACCGCACCGCGCCGACCGCATCGGCCCAGGCGGCGTCGCGGGGCCAGCCGATCTCGACCCGGTCCCCGAGCCCGGCACCGGGCCACCACCGCGCGGCCCAGAACCGATCGGCGGCGCCGACGTCCGGCCCGAGCGACTCCAGCCCGCTCCCGCGGTCGACGAGCACCCGGCGCAGCCGCCCGCCGGCGTCGAACTCGGCGACGTCGAGCGGCACGTTGTCCAGCCACTCGGTGGCCAGCAGCACCCCGACGATCCGTTCGGGCACGTCGCGGCGCCAGCCGATCTCCGGTGGCAGCCCGGCGGGCCGCCGGGCGACCTCGACCCCGGCGAAGCGGACCCGCCCGGCGAGGCCGCGGCCCTCGCCGCCGGGCCCGGTGGCGCTGTCGGCGCTCACCAGGGCGTGCAGGGCGGCCAGCAACTCGCCGCGGCCCGCGCCCACGTCGACGACGTCCAGGCGGTCCGGGCCGCCCAGTGCGGCGTCCACCCGCCGAATCAGCCGCAGCAGGGCGCCCGCGAACAGCGGGGAGGCGTGCACGCTCGTCCGGAAGTGGTCCGCCGGGCCCTCGGCCGGGCGGGTGAAGAAGCCCCCGGTCCCGTACAGCGCCCCGGCCATCGCGGACCGCCAGCCAACGTTCGTCACGTCCGCCAATCTAGGCGCAAAACGCCGGTGTAGTTGTTCACACGCTCTTGTCACCTGCGTGTTACGTCGGCGCATAATTGCGGTCGACCGGTACCCCATTCGCGAGGACTGGATCTTGAAATGAGCGCTCTGCCGCGCGCCGGAAGGCGTGCGCATCCCCTGGTGGTCGGCGTTGTCGGCGCCGGCCGGGTGGGTGCGGTCCTCGGTGCCGCCCTCGAGGCCGCCGGGCACCACGTGGTCGCCGTGGCGGCCGTCTCCACCGCCTCCCGCGAGCGGGCCCGCCGCCTGCTGCCGCGCGCCGAGATCCTCCCCGCTGACGAGGTCGCCCGGGCCGCCGCCGATCTGCTGCTGCTCGCCGTTCCCGACGATCACCTGGCCGCGGTCGTGGCCGGCCTGGCCGCCACCGGATCCCTGCCCGGCGCCGCGGCCGTGGCGCACACCTCCGGCGCGCACGGCCTGGCGGTGCTCGGCGACACCGACGGGATCGCGCTGCACCCGGCGATGACCTTCACGGGTGCGGACGCCGACCTCGACCGGCTGCCCGGCATCGCCTGGGGCGTCACCGCGCGGGACCGGGCCTTCGCGTCGCGGCTGGTGACCGACCTCGGTGGCATTCCCGAGTGGGTCGCCGAGGACGCCCGGCCGCTCTACCACGCCGCCCTCGCGCACGGCGCGAACCACCTGGTCACGCTCGTCAACGAGGCCGCCGACCTGCTGCGCGCCGCCGGCGTCGAGCACCCGGAGACGGTCCTCTCGCCGCTGCTGCACGCCGCGCTGGACAACGCCCTGCTGCTCGGCGACGCCGCGCTCACCGGGCCGGTCTCCCGCGGCGACGCCGGGACGGTGCGCAAGCACCTGGACCGCATCGCGCCGGAGTCCGTGCCGGCCTATCTCGCCCTGGCCCGGCGCACCGCCGACCGGGCCATCGCCGCGGGGCGGCTGCGGCCGCGGGACGCGGCACAACTGCTGGACGTACTCGCCCAGGCGGGTGCGCCGGTGACCGCACCGACCGCGCCGACCGTAGGGAGCCTGGCATGACCGCGCTCGTTCACACCCGCGTCGAACTCGCCGCCGCCCGGGCCGCCGCGACCGGCCGGGTGGCCGTCGTGATGACCATGGGCGCCCTGCACGAGGGGCATCGGCAACTGATGCGCGAGGCCCGCGAGCGCGGCGACTTCGTGCTCGTAACGATCTTCGTGAACCCGCTGCAGTTCGGCCCGAACGAGGACTTCGACAGGTACCCGCGCACGCTGGACGCCGACCTCGAGGCCTGCCGGGCCGAGCGGGTGGACCTGGTCTTCGCGCCGGACCGCGACGAGATGTATCCCGGCGGCGCGCCGCTGGTGACCCTGGACGCCGGCCCGATGGGCGGGATTCTCGAGGGGGCGAGCCGGCCCGGGCACTTCTCCGGGATGCTCACCGTCGTCGCCAAGCTGCTCATGCTCACCCGTGCCGACCTGGCGTTCTTCGGCGAGAAGGACTTCCAGCAGCTGTCCCTGATCCGCCGGATGGTGCGTGATCTGGAGATCGGAACGGAGATCGTCGGCGTGCCGACCGTGCGGGAGGCCGACGGGCTTGCCCTGTCCAGCCGCAACCGCTATCTCTCGGCCGGGCAGCGGCAGGCCGCGCTCGCGCTCTCGCACGCCCTGCGAGAGGGCGCCGCGCAGAGCGACGCGCAGAGCGCGCTGGAGGCGGCGGGCAAGATCCTCGCCGACGAGCCCGGCGTGCAGGTCGACTACCTGGCCCTGACCGACCCGCTGCTGGGTACGCCCCCGGTCGACGGCCCGGCCCGGCTGCTGGTCGCCGCCAAGGTCGGAGCGACCCGCCTGATCGACAACGTGCCGCTCCTGCTCGGGAACGCCGCCTGACGCTCGAACCCGGGAAGCCCCCTGGCCGCCTCACCGATTGCCATATGATTGACAAATCGGACATCGGCGGACGCTGGGGAGGCTCGGGTTCATGCGACACTCGCCTCGGCGGCGGTCACGCAGGAACTGGGCGATCGCGGCCGCGCTGAGCCTGTTCGCCCTCCTGCCGGCCGGTGGCTGCGGCTACCCCGCCGGCGTGGACGGGAACCTCACCAACGGCTGGGCGGCGATCGGCGTTCCAGCCGGTTTCACGCCCGTGGCGGGCACCTGCCACCTCGCCAACTTCTCGCCCACCGGCGCCCGGGCCACCTACGAAGAGGTCGGCTGCAAGCTCAAGCACCGCACCGAGACCGTCTACGTCGGCAGCTATCCGAGCCCGGCCGCCGATGCCGCGGCTCCGCCCGCGGCCGACTCCGCGGGTGCCCGGGCGGCCTACGAGACCTGTGACCGCAAGACCACCGAGTACGTGGGCGCGCCGTGGCGCACGGCCCGGCTGTGGATCGGGGTGACCCAGCCGACCCCGGCGGCGTGGGCCGGCGGCGCGCGCTGGTTCCGCTGCGAGGTGCTGGTGAGCAGTTCGATCGAGGACGACGGCGGGCTGGTGCAGCGGGTCGGCACGCTGCGCAACGCGCTCAAGGAGCCGAAGTCCGACCTGCTGTTGACCTGCTACACCGTGCTGCTGGACCGGGACGGCGAGATCGCCACCATGCCCAGCGTGCCGTGCGACGCCAAGCACAACTCCGAGTTCGTCGGCATCTGGGACGCGGGGGACCGCGGCTACCCGAAGACCGCCAAGGACTGGGACGAGTTCCACGAGGGCTGCCAGAAGGTGATCGCCTCGTACGTCGGCGTGCCTGACGACGGCGACCTGAAGTACCGGGCCGGCGTGATCTCGCTGCCCGGCGGCGACGACGTCTGGGAACTGGGCGATCGGGACGTGCGCTGCTACCTGTGGGTGGATGAGACGACCCTCACCACTTCGCTGAAGGGCAAGGGCCCCAAGGGTGCGCCCGTGCAGTACCAGTAACGCCCGGCACTTCTTGGCGCCCCGCCCGTGATTTCGCCGCCCCGGCGGGGTTGACTGAGGCCATGTCGCATCTTGCCGACCTTCCGGCGCTACCCCGCCGCCTGGCCGCCGCCGAGCCCGGCTGGACCGAGACCACCGACGTGCTGGTGGTGGGCTCCGGCGTCGCGGGCCTCACCGCCGCGCTCTACCTGCGCGAGTCGGGCCTGCACGTCACGGTGGTTACCAAGGTCAATATCGACGACGGCTCCACCCGCTGGGCGCAGGGCGGCATCGCGGCGGTGCTCGATCCCCTCGACACGCCGGAGGCGCACGCCTTCGACACCGAGATCGCGGGGGTCGGCCTCTGCGACCCCGCGGCCGTGCGGGTGCTGGTCGAGGAGGGGCCGGCGCGGATCCGGGAGCTGATGCGGATCGGCGCCGAGTTCGATCGCAACGTCGACGGTTCGCTGATGCTGACCCGCGAGGGCGGCCACCGCGCCGACCGGATCGTGCACGCCGGCGGCGACGCCACCGGCGCCGAGGTGCAGCGCGCCCTGCACGAGGCGGTGCGCCGGGACCCGTGGATCAGGCTGGTCGAGCACGCCCTGGTGCTGGACCTGCTACGCGCGGCGGACGGCCGGGCCTGCGGCATCACCCTGCACGTCCTGGGCGAGGGCAGCGAGGACGGCGTCGGCGCGATCCTGGCCCGCGCGGTGGTGCTGGCCACCGGCGGGATGGGGCAGGTCTTCGCCTCCACCACCAACCCGGCGGTCTCCACGGGCGACGGCGTCGCGCTCGCGCTGCGGGCCGGTGCCAAGGTCAACGACGTGGAGTTCGTGCAGTTCCATCCGACGTCGTTCGTGACGGCGAGCGTGACCTCGGTGCAGCGGCCGCTGATCTCCGAGGCGCTGCGCGGCGAGGGCGCCCACCTGGTCGACGAGTCCGGCAAGCGGTTCATGGTCGGCCAGCACGAGCTCGCCGAGCTGGCACCGCGCGACATCGTGGCGAAGGGCATCCACCGGGTGCTGCGGGCCACCGGCGCCGACCACGTCTACCTGGACGCGCGGCACCTGGGCAAGGAGTTCCTGGAGCAGCGCTTCCCGACGATCATGGCGTCCACCCGGGCCGCCGGCGTCGACCCGGCGACGGAGCTGATCCCGGTCGCCCCGGCGGCGCACTACGCGTCCGGCGGCGTCCGCACCGACCTGCACGGCCGCACCTCGATCCCGGGCCTCTACGCCTGCGGCGAGGTGGCCTGCACCGGCGTGCACGGCGCCAACAGGCTGGCGAGCAACTCGCTGCTGGAGGGCCTGGTCTTCTCCCGTCGCATCGCCGACGACATCGCTCGGAGCCTGCCGCCGCAGGCGGATCCGGTGCCGCCCACCGGGGACCCGGGCTGGGTGGTCGCCCCGGCGATCCGCGGCGACCTGCAGCGGGCGATGACCCGGGGCGCCGGCGTGCTCCGCTCGGCCGACTCGCTCGCCGTGACCGCCAAGGAGCTGGCCCGCCTCGGCGAGCAGCGCGGAGCCCCGCGCAACGCGTCCTGGGAGGCGACCAACCTGCTCACGGTGGCGAGCGCGCTCGTCGCCTCGGCCTCCGAGCGGCGCGAGACGCGGGGCTGCCACTGGCGCGAGGACTACCCGAACGCGGCCGACGAATGGCGTGGCCACCTGCTCGACGCGATCGACGCCGGCGGCCGAGTCACACAGACCTTCGAGGAGATGGCATGACCGACCGCACCGCGGCGAAGCAGGGGCCGGAAGGGCAGGCCGGAGGAGAGCACCGCATGACGGGTGAGCTGGACCTGGCCGAGGTGGAGCGGATCGTCTACACGGCGCTCGCCGAGGACCTCGGGGACCCGCCCCGCGACGTGACGAGCGAGGCGACGATCCCGGCCGGCCAGGTCGACACGGCCGAGCTGATCGCCCGCGCCCCCGGCGTGGTGGCCGGCCTGCCGGTCGCGGCCCTGGTCTTCGGCGCGACCTCCGGCGGTACCGCGGAGTTCGACCAGCGGGTCGAGGAGGGCGCCCGGGTGGTCCGCGGCGACGTCCTGGCGGTGGTCACCGGGCCGACCCGGTCGCTGCTCACGGCGGAACGCACGGCGCTCAACCTGCTCTGCCGGATGTCCGGCGTCGCGACGCACACCCGCCGGTGGGCCGACGAGCTGGCGGGCACCAAGGCGACAGTGCTCGACACCCGCAAGACGACCCCGGGCCTGCGCGTGCTCGAGAAGTACGCGGTCCGGGTCGGCGGCGGCACGAACAAGCGCATGGGCCTCTACGGCGTGGCCATGATCAAGGACAACCACAAGCTCGCGGCCGGCGGCATCGCCGCGGCCTACCGCCTGATCCGCTCGGCGTTCCCGGACGTGGCCGTCCAGGTGGAGATCACCACGGTGGCCGAGGCCGAGGAGGCGGTCGAGGCGGGCGCCGGCTTCCTGCTCTGCGACAACATGGCGCCGGAGCTGCTGCGCGAGGTGGTGGCGGCGGTCGGCGACCGGGCCGAGCTGGAGGCCACCGGCAACCTGAGGCTGGAAACCGCGAAGGACTACGCGGTGACCGGCGTCGACTACCTCTCGGTCGGCGGCCTGACCCACTCGTCCCCGATCCTCGACATCGCGCTGGACCTCCGTACCCGCTGAGCTCCGCACGTGAGCTTGGGCCGCCCGCGGGTGGGCGGCCCACGCGCCGCGACGACCGGCCGGGTGGCATGGTCGCCGGTGTTGCGGTTGGTGACGCCAACGCCCGTACCGTCGAATGGTTAGGCTCCCCCCGTGCTGCTCTGCATCGACATCGGAAACACGAACACCGTCCTCGCCACCTTCGACGGGGATAAACTCGTCCACAGCTGGCGGATCAAGACCGACGCGCGGTCCACCGCCGACGAGCTCGGCCTGATGTTCCGCGGCCTGCTCGCCGGCGACGCGGTGGAGATCACCGGTGTGGCGGCCTGCTCGACCGTGCCGGCCGCGCTGCGCTCGCTGCGGACGATGCTCGCGCGCTACTACGCCGACCTGCCCAATGTCATCGTCGAGCCGGGTGTGAAGACCGGGGTGCAGCTCGCGATCGACAACCCCAAGGAGGTCGGCGCCGACCGGGTCGTCAACACCCTCGCCGCCCACGCGCTGTACGGGGGTCCGTCGATCGTGGTGGACTTCGGCACCACGACGAACTTCGACGTGATCAGCGCCCGGGGCGAGTTCCTCGGCGGCGCCTTCGCGCCCGGCATCGAGATCTCCTTCGACGCGCTGGCCGCCCGAGCCGCGCAGCTTCGCAAGGTCGAGCCGACCAAGCCGCGCTCGGTGATCGGCAAGAACACCGTCGAGTGCCTGCAGTCCGGCCTCTACTACGGCGTCGCCGGGCAGGTCGACCGGATCGTCGACCTGATGACCGAGGAGCTGGGCGGCGTCCGCTCGGTCATCGCCACCGGCGGGCTCGCCTGGCTGGTCAAGGACGAGTGCCGGACCATCACCGCGCACGAGCCGATGATCACGCTGATCGGGCTGCGGATGGTATATGAGCGGAACCTCTGAGACTGGCTTAGTAGGCTTTCCGGAACCCTGAGATGTCGTCCTCCACAGAGAGTCGTGCCGTGACCGAGCAGAATCCCGCAGCCGTTGACCCCGCCGATGGCCTCGCCCCGGCAGAGGACCTTCCCGAACAGATGCGGGTCCGCCGGTCGAAGCGGGACCGGCTGCTGGCCGACGGCGTGGAGCCGTACCCGGTCGGTTTCGACCGCACCGCGACGCTCGCCGAGGTCCGCGCCAGGTATGCGGACCTCGAGACCGACACCGCCTCGGGCGACAAGGTCGGCATCACCGGTCGGGTGATTTTCGTGCGTACCGGCGGGAAGCTCTGCTTCGCCACGCTGCGCGACGGTGACGGGACCGAGCTGCAGGCCATGCTCTCCCTGGACAAGGTCGGCGCCGAGGCGCTCGAGCAGTGGAAGCGCGTCGTCGACCTGGGCGACCTGGTCGGCATCACCGGCGAGGTGATCACCAGCCGCCGCGGCGAGCTCTCGGTGCTCGCCGACTCCTGGACCATGACGGCCAAGGCGCTGCGCCCGCTTCCGGTGGCGCACCGGCCGCTGGGCGAGGAGACCCGGGTCCGGCAGCGTTATGTCGATCTGATCGTCCGCCCGCAGGCCCGGGAGATCGTCCGGGCCCGGGCCACCGCGGTACGCAGCCTGCGCGAGTCTCTGTTTGGGCGCAATTATCTCGAAGTGGAAACGCCGATGTTGCAGTTGCTGCACGGCGGCGCCACCGCTCGCCCGTTTGTGACGCACAGCAACGCACTCGATATAGATCTCTATCTGCGTATCGCTCCGGAACTCTTTTTGAAGCGCGCCGTCGTGGGCGGCATCGAACGGGTCTTCGAGATCAACCGCAACTTCCGCAATGAGGGCATGGATTCCACGCACTCTCCGGAGTTCGCGATGCTCGAGGCGTACCAGGCGTATGCCGACTACAACGTGATGCAGCAGCAGACCCGCGAGTGGATTCAGGAGGCCGCGGAGGCGATCGCCGGATCACACATCGTCACCCACTTCGACGGCACCGAGTTGGACCTCGGCGGCGAGTGGGGATCGGTCACCCTGTTCGGTTCCCTCTCCGCGGCGCTCGGCGAAGAAGTGACCGTGCAGACCGATCTGGCGCAGCTGCAGAGGTACGCGGAAAAGCACGACCTCGCGGTCGACCCGAAGTGGGGGCCGGGCAAGCTGGCCGAGGAGCTCTTCGAGCACCTCGTCCAGCCGACGCTGCAGGCGCCGACGTTCGTGCGGGACTATCCGGAGGAGACGACCCCGCTGACCCGGGCGCACCGCGAGACGCCGGGCCTGACGGAGAAGTGGGACCTCTACGTCATGGGCTTCGAGCTGGCGACCGCCTACTCGGAGCTGACCGACCCGGTGGTGCAGCGCGAGCGGCTGACGGCCCAGTCCCTGCTGGCCGCCGGCGGCGACCCGGAGGCCATGCGGCTCGACGAGGATTTCCTGCGCGCGATGGAGTACGGAATGCCGCCCGCCGGCGGGATGGGAATGGGAATCGACCGGCTACTGATGGCGCTGACCGGCCTGGGCATTCGCGAAACGATCCTGTTCCCGTTGGCGCGCCCGGAGTAGCCGACGCGGGGCAAGCGATTTGCATCGCTTCCCCGTCAATCGACTACCCGCCATTGACGGATCACGCGGTACTCGCGTTATTGTTCACGTGATTGCGTGGAGTAGAGAACCTGTGTTCGAGAGGATAACGGCGCGTGGCCAAGCAGATCATTCACAAGCTGGTCGATGACCTCGACGGCGGTGACGCCGAGGAGACGGTCAAGTTCGCCCTCGACGGCATTCAGTACGAGATCGACCTGTCCGACAAGAACGCGGCGAAATTGCGGGAAGTCTTCGCGCCGTACGTGGGCGCGGGTTCGAAGGCCGCGCGCGGTGGTGTGGTCGTCGGCGGGCGCGCTGCTCGTGGCCGCGGCGGTGCGACCGCCGACCGGGAGCAGAACAAGGCGATCCGGGAGTGGGCCAAGAAGGCAGGCAAGGACATCTCCGACCGGGGCCGGATCCCGCAGGAGATCGTGGACGAGTTCCACGTGAAGGGTCCCGGCCGCTAAGCCGGTCCGACCGACAGCAGGGTCCGCGGCGCGTCAAGCGCCACGGACCCGGCGGTTTTGGCACTCGTTGCGGGGCCGCCCCGCGGAGGTTTTTCACAGGGGTGTGGGGGTTATACACAGGGGGTGGTAGGTG
>NZ_JBEZXZ010000008.1:0-99735 GCF_040638275.1 Actinoplanes sp. NPDC026623
TATGTTTGCTGCGCGTTTTTCATTTTCGCCGCCCCCCCACATTAACCCCCTAAAAACACCTAAAAACCCCCCCCCGGTCAAAACTCGGGGGGGGGGGGCTCCCCCCCCCCCCCCTGGGCCCCCCCCCCCCCACCGCAGTGGGAGCTGGTGCCGTCCGATGGCCCGGACGGCACCGGGATGCCTGGTGCGTCAGGCCGACTCGGCCAGCGTGGCCTTGACCGTCTCCCGCTGGCCGTTGCGGGTGAAGTCGATCGTCAGCTGGTCGCCGACCTTGGCGCTCTGAATGATGGCGACCAGGTCGTCGGAGTCGTTGACGGGCTTGCTGCCCACGGAGAGGATCACGTCGCCCTGCTCGATGCCGGCCTTGGCCGCCGCGCTGTTCGGGGTGACCTCCTTGACCAGCGCGCCGCCGCCCTCGGCCTCGGTGACGCTCACGCCGAGCGCCGGGTGGCTGACCTTCTCGCCCTTCATCAGCGACTCGGCCACGGCCCTGGCCTTGTCGCTCGGGATGGCGAAGCCGAGGCCGATGTTGCCCGAGCCCGAGCCCGAGGTGGCGATCGCGGAGTTGATGCCGATGACCTCGCCGTTGGTGTTGACCAGCGCGCCGCCGGAGTTGCCCGGGTTGATCGGGGCGTCGGTCTGCAGCAGGCCCGACATCGAGGTCGCGCCGGAACTCTGCTGCTGCTGCTCCTGGCCGCCGAACGGGTTCTGCGGGGTCTGCTGGTCCTCGCCGCCGGCCCGGATGGTGCGGTCCTTGGCGCTGACGATGCCCTCGGTCACCGAGCCCTCGAGGCCGAGCGGGCTGCCCAGCGCGAGAACCGTGTCGCCGACCTGCATGTTGGCGCTGGAGCCGAACTTCGCCGCCGTGAGGCCGGAGACGCCGTCGGCCTTGATCACCGCAAGGTCCGTACGCGGGTCGGTGCCGACGATCTTCGCCTGGGCCTTCTTGCCGTCCGCGAAGATCACGGTGACCGTGTCGCCCTGCGCGGTCGCGACCACGTGGTTGTTGGTGACGATGTAGCCGTCCGCGGTGAGGATGACGCCGGAGCCCTCGCCGGTCTGTGTGGTGATGGACACAACGCTGTCCTTGACGGCCGCCACGATCTCGGCCATCGACGAGTGGTCGACCACGCGGGTGACCGCCGAGTTGCTGGTCTGCACCGAGCCCGGGGCGTCGTCGTGCAGCGCGAGCGCGGAGGCCGCGCCGACGCCGCCGGCGGCGAGGGCGATGAGGACCGCGGCCGCGCCGGCCACGAAGATCTTGCGGCCCCGGCCGGACCGCGCGGGGTCGCGCTCCTCGGTCCCGACGGCCTGCGCCCAGGCCGGGACCTCCGACTGCGGCGGTACGCCGCCGCCGGGCGCCCAGGTGCCGGGCATGCCGGCCGGGCCGTGCGCCGAGGGCTGGGACTGCGGGGCGTAGGGGCCCGGGTAGGGGTGCTGGTGCGGCTGGGCGGTCTGGTAGGGCTGCTGGCCGTAGGGAAGCTGCTGGGTCGGGTACTGCCCGGTGTGCTGCCAGGGCGACGCCTGCCACCCGCCGGACTGAGGAGCACCCGACTGCGGGATGCCGGACTGCGGCGCGGCCGACTGCGGCGCGGCCGGCTGCGGGATGCCGGGCTGCGGTGCCGCCGGCTGGATCGGTGCCTGCTGCTGGGCCGTGACGTCGGACTGTTCCCGCTCCGGGTTGCTCTCGCGGGAGGTGTCCGCCGGCCGGTGCGACTGCTCCTCTGACGGGGAGTTCTCGTGCCGCTGCGGGTTGGTCTCGTACTCGCTCATGGGAACAACCATGCCCTCACCCGCTCCGATTGACCTGTGTTGACCCTGAATGTTCTCTGTGAATGGGGCAGGACGGCGGAAGTCATGATTCGTCGGGAACCAGCGCGGGCACCGAGACCCGGAAGGTCGCGCCCTCGCCCGGCTCGCTGAGCACCTCGACCGTGCCGTGGTGCGCCCGTACGATCGCCGCCACGATGGCCAGACCCAGGCCCGTACCGGTGGCGCTGCGGTCCGTGCGCCGGGTCCGCGCCTCGTCGGCCCGGTAGAAGCGTTCGAAGACGTGTTCGCGCTGCTCCGAAGAGAGCCCGGGACCGGTGTCCCTGATCTCGACAACGGCCCGGTTGCCCGTTTCCGGATAGAGCGAGAGCGTCACCGACGCCTCCGGCGGCGTGTGCACCAGCGCGTTGGTCATCAGATTGCCGATGACCTGCCGCAGGCGCGCGTCGTCGCCGTAGGCGACCAGCTTCTCCGGCGACTCCCGCACATCCAGCTCGATCGTGCGCTCGGGCGCGGTGGCCTGCGCGGCCTGCACCGCGTCGACGGCCAGCACCGTCAGCTCCACGGGCGCCAGCGCGATCGGCCGCTCCCGGTCCAGCCGGGCGAGCAGCAGCAGGTCCTCGACGAGCAGGCCCATCCGGGCGGCCTCGTCCTCGATCCGGCGCACCAGCTTGGCGACGTCCTCCGGGTCGCCGACCGCGCCCTGGCGGTACAGCTCGGCGAAGCCGCGGATGGAGGTCAGCGGGGTACGCAGCTCGTGGGAGGCGTCCGCGACGAACTGCCGCATCTTCTCCTCCGAGCGCACCGCGCGGGCCTCCGACGCCCGAGCGGCCTCGGCGGCGTCGCGGGACTGCGACTCGGCGGCGCGGGCCGCGGTCTCGGACAGCGCCCGGGCGGTGAACGCGGCCTCGATCTGGGCGAGCATCCCGTTCAGGGCCCGGGAGAGCCGGCCCAGCTCGGTCCGCGGCTCCTCGACATCCGGTTCGGGATCGGGTACGCGCTGAGTGAGGTCGCCGGCGGCGATGGCGGCCGCGGTCCGCTCGATCTGCCCGAGCGGAATGAGGCTCTGCCGCACCACCGCCGCGCCGACCGCCGCGAGCGCGAAGAGCACGCCCGCGCCCACCAGCGTGTCGACCCAGATCAGCCGGCTGATCGCCGCGTCGATGCCCTGCAGCCGCTGCCCCACGTGCAGCACCGTGCCGTCCTTCATCCGGGTGATCAGCATCCGCCACACCACGCTGCCGTCGGTGGACCTGACCGTGAACGGCTTGTTGAGGTGCTTGGCGACGTCCTTCTGGCCCTTGACCAGCGGCGGCAGCTGGGTGCCCCGCAGCGAGTTGTCGTACTTGAGGTCGCCCGGGTCGCCGATGCCGTCGACCGAGGTCGCGTACACGTAGTAGTCGGCGGGCATGATCACCCGCTCGTCCCCGACGAGGCTCTCCAGCGTGACCGTGAACCCCACCAGCCCGGTGTCCAGCCGGCTGATCATGTAGCTGTGCAGCGCGTACGTGCTGGCGGCGCTGATCAGGGTCAGCGCCGCGAACACCAGCGCGAGGACCGCGGCCACGAGCTTGGTGCTCAGCGGCACCCGGCGCAGGCTGTTTTGCAGCGGGACGTGGCCGCGGAGCCGGTCGGAGAGGGTGGCAGTCACGAGGTTGCTCAAGCCGCCGGTTTGCGCAGCACGTAACCGACGCCGCGGAGCGTGTGGATCAGCCGCGGCTGCACGTTGTCCACCTTGCGCCGCAGGTAGGAGATGTAGGACTCCACGATGTTGTCGTCGCCCCGGAAGTCGTACTTCCAGACGTGGTCGAGGATCTGCGCCTTGGAGAGCACCCGGTTGGCGTTCAGCATCAGGTAGCGCAGCAGCTTGAACTCGGTCGGCGACAGCTGCACGCGCTGCCCGGCCCGGTAGACCTCGTGGGTCTCCTCGTCCAGCTCCAGGTCGGCGAAGACCAGGCGCGAGGGCTCGTCGTCGCCGGCGGAGGTGCGGCGCAGCACGGCCCGGATCCGGGCGGTGAGCTCCTCGAGGCTGAACGGCTTGGTCACGTAGTCGTCGCCACCGAGCGTCAGGCCCCGGATCTTGTCCTCGGTGCCGTCCCGGGCGGTCAGAAAGACGACCGGCGTCCGGGTGCCGCCCTCGCGCATGAGCCGGATGACCTCGAAGCCGTCGAGGTCGGGCAGCATCACGTCGAGGACGACGAGGTCGGGAGTGGCGTTCTTGGCCGCGCTTACGGCGGCGCTGCCGCTGGTCGCGGTGCTTACATCGAATCCGGCGAAGCGCAGGCTGGCGGAGAGCAGCTCGAGGATGTTCGCATCGTCCTCGACGACGAGGAGCTTCGCCTCGCTCTGCTTTCCCTGGGTCTGAGAAGCGGCCATGGGACCATCTTCACCCAGTGGCCTGCACTTACGCTGCGCAGTACCTGAAAGTTTTCTGTGAGGCAGCTAGGCGGCAAGATCAAATGTGCCGAGCGGCAATCCGGTCGTCGCCTGCGCCGCCCTGGCCAGCGATCGCCGATCCGCGCCGGCCGCGGGGTGCAGCGGGGGCGCTCCGACGAGGGTGACCGTCAGCCCGCGCGTTCCCGCCACTCTCCGGACCGAGGACCACAGCGTGTCGTCGCCGACGAATGCCGCCGCCGGCGACGCGTACCGGATGGAGATTGGCACGACCGGGGCACCCGCGTCCACCGCCGCCTGGAACACGGCCGGCCGGAAGCGTCCGCTCTCGGCGCCGCAGAACGTCGTACCCTCCGGAAAGGCCGCGACCGAATGGCCGGCCCGCAGCGCCGCCGCGATCTCGGCGACCGTCGCCGGCAGGCGCTTCGGCCGGGTCCGGTCGACGAAGATCGACCCGCTCGCGACCGCGAGCGCGCCTATACCCGGCCAGCCGCGCACGTCGTGCTTGGCCAGCAGCCGGACCGGCGCCACCGTGTGCAGCGCGAGGATGTCGAGCCAGGAGACGTGGTTGGCCACGAGCAGGCTGCCGGGCCGCGGCGCGGGGCCGCGCCACACCAGCGAAACCCCGAGGGCCGCGAGGATGCCGCGGGACACCGCCCGTGCGGCGGCGTGCCGCCCGAACGGCGCCAGGACAAAGGCCCAGATGAGTACGCCGAACAGCGCCGACAACCGCAACACCCGGGTGGCGGCTCCCACGGTCCGCTCGCCCCCGGGCCGGCACCGCGGACCACACGCCGAGGTCGGCTGCCAGATCGCCGAGGTCATCGGATCGCCCCGAGGAAGTGCCGCCGGTAGCGCGGGTCCATCCGGTCCATGGAGAACAGCAGGTAGAAGTCGGCGGTCCGGAAGTCCGGGTCGTAGGCCGGCTCGCCGCAGACCCAGCTGCTCAGCCGCAGATAGCCCTTGAGCAGCGGCGGCGGCTGGGTCTTCGGGTCGCCGACGAGTTCGGTACGGGCGAGCCAGGAGTTGCGCGGCCGGACCCGTAGCGCGGGCGGCGAGAGGTGCCGGGCCGAGACCCGGGCCCAGACCCCGGCCGCGGTCGCCCCGCCGTCCTCGAGGCCGACCGACGCGCAGCCGCCGAGCCAGCGCAGGTTGTTGAGGTGCAGGTAGCGGGCGAGGCCGGCCCACATCAGGTTCACCACGGCACCGGAGCGGTGGTCCGGGTGCACGCAGGAACGCCCGGTCTCGACCAGTTGGTCGCGCAGCGGGCTCAGGCCGCTGAGATCGAACTCGCCGTCGCCGTAGCGCCGGCCGGCCCGCGCGGCGCCCCGGGGCGTCATCATCCGGTAGGTGCCCACGACCTGGCCGGTCGAATCGTCGCGGACGATGAGGTGGTCGCAGAAGTCGTCGAACTCGTCGACGTCGCGGCCGTCGGAGGTGGCCCCGCGCAGCGTCGCGCCGAGCTCGCCGGCGAAGACGTCGTGGCGCAGCCGCTGCGCGGCCGCGATCTCCTCGGCGCCGGCGGCGATGAGCAGTGAATAGCCGCTGGTCCCGGTGGAGGCGGCGGCGGTCATGAGTACCGTCATGAGACCTGTGTAAGGCCCGCATCTGCCGATGGCGTGTCGGTCCAGGTGGCGGCGGATGACCGGTACGTGAACGGATTTGTGCACGGCTCGTCCCGCGTGTCGCACCCGTGTGAGAGCGTCGGTGACATGCAGATCGCCTCCCGCTACAACGGTCCGCCCGGGTCGGGCAACGGCGGCTGGTCCGCCGGCGCGTTCGCCGTGGCGGCGGGCGCGGGCGCGGACGGCCGGGCCTTCGAGGTGACACTGCGGGTGCCGCCGCCGCTGGACACCCCGCTGACCGTCGCGGACGGCAAGGTCGCCGGGCCCGACGGCACGCTGATCGCCGAGGTGGTGCCGGTCCCGGACGCCGGCACCGGGGTGCCGCCGGCCTCTCTCGCCGCCGCCCGCGCCGCCGCCGACGGCTACCCGGGCTTCGCCGATCACCCGTTCCCCACCTGCTTCGTCTGCGGGCCCGAGCGCCCGGACGGCCTCCGGATCTTCGCCGGCCCGCTGGCCGACGGCCGGATGGCCGCACCCTGGGTGGTCCCGCCGGACGTGTGCGTGGAGACGATCTGGGCGGCGCTGGACTGCCCCGGCGGCTGGTCGGCGCTGCAGTCCGGCCAGGTCTACCTGCTCGGGCGCATCGCGGTTGCCGTCGACGCCCTGCCCGAGGCGGGCAGCACCTGCGTGGTTGTCGGCGCGGCGGCGGCGGTGCAGGGCCGCAAGGCCGTGGTCGATTCCTCGGTCTACGCACCGGACGGCGGCCGCATCGCCACCGCACGGGCCACCTGGATCGCGGTCAAGGCGGTAGGTTGAGCCACCCAGCCGAGCGGGAGGATTGAGCGTTGCCGACAGACTCCGAGGAGATCGTCGTCTCCAGCCTCACCAAGCACTACAAGGCGCTGCGCGCCGTCGACAACCTGTCCTTCACCGTGCACTCCGGGCGGGTCACCGGCTTCCTGGGCCCCAACGGCGCGGGCAAGACCACGACGCTGCGCATGCTGCTCGGCCTCGTCACGCCGACCGCCGGCACGGCCACCTTCTCCGGCACCCGCTACGCCGACCTCGACCAGCCGATCCGCCACGTGGGCGCGGTCCTCGAGGCGTCCAGCGCGCACAAGGGCCGCAGCGGCATCAACCACCTGCGGATGATCTGCATCGCCGCCGGGCTGCCGCCGGAGGCGGCCGACGAGGCGCTCGCCCGGGTCGGGCTGACCCCGGCGGCCAAGCGCAAGTTCAAGGGCTATTCGCTGGGCATGAAGCAGCGGCTCGGCATCGCCGCGGCGATGATCGGCAACCCGCGGGTGCTGATCCTCGACGAGCCGGCCAACGGCCTCGACCCCGAGGGCATCCGCTGGCTGCGCGACCTGCTCAAGGCGCTGGCCGCCGAGGGCCGCACGATCCTGGTCTCGAGCCACCTCCTCAGCGAGATGCAGCAGCTCGCGGACGACGTGGTGATCATCGCCGCGGGCCGGCTGATCCGGCAGGGCCCGGTCGGCGAGGTGCTCGGCTCCATGTCCGGCGACAGCCAGGTCCGGGTGCGCACGCCGCAACCCGGCGTGCTGACCGCCGCGCTCGCCGCCGAGCGGGCCGGCGTGACCACACTGCCCGACGAGGCGCTGCTGGTCACCGGCCTGGACGCCGCCAAGATCGGGCACATCGCCTTCACCGCGGGCGTCGAGTTGCACGAGCTGGCCGGGGAACGCGCCGACCTGGAACAGGTCTTCCTACAGCTCACGGCCGGAAAGGCGGGCATCCGATGAACCTCGTCAAATCCGAGCTGTTCAAGATCCGGTCCACCTCCACCTGGTGGATCTTCGGCCTGGTCACGCTGGTGCTCTGGGCGCTGGCCCTGCTGGCCAACTGGGCCAGCAGCAGCATCAGCGCCGGCGTCGACCCGGCCGAGCAGGGGCTGAACCCCGACGAGACCGAGCAGCTGCGGGTGGCGAACGCGGCCGTCAACGTGGCGACGAACCTCTACACGAGCGGCCAGTTCTTCGGCGTTCTGATGGTGATGTTGCTGAGCGCCATCGTCGTGACCAACGAGTTCTTCCACCTGACGGCCACGACAACCTTCCTGGTGACGCCGCGCCGGGAGCGGGTCGTCTACGCCAAGCTGGCCGCCTCGGTGATGTTCGGCGTCGGCTTCTGGCTCGCCTCCACCCTGCTCAACCTGCTCTTCGTGCCGTTCATCCTCAAGGCGCTTGACATCGGCACGCAGCTGGGCGAGCCCGCGATCTGGCGGGCGATCGGCCTCAACGCCCTCGCATACGCCCTTTGGGCGATTCTCGGGGTGGGCGCTGGGGTGCTGATCCGCAGCCAGCTCGGCGCGACCATCACGCTGACCATGGTCTACGTGGTCGGCTCCTTCGGCGCGTCCCTGTTCTTCGCCCTGCTCTCGCCGCGGCTCGGCGACTGGTTCAGCAAGCTGCAGGTGCTGGTCCCGCCGCTGGCGTCGCAGCTGATGATCTCCGGCACCGAGCTACCGGGCAATCCGCCCCGCTGGGTCGGCGCCGTCGTGCTGATCGGCTACGCGGCGTTCGCGGGCGTTCTCGGCACGTGGCTGATAAAGAGGCGCGATATCACCTGATCGTGTTCGGCAGGTAACACGTCTCCCCTGCGCCCTGGCAGTTCGTCACACACTGGACGTCCGGATGGCCGCGCGAATCTCACGGCGTAGCCTTGACGGCGATTCCTTTCGTCCCGTGTGACGAATCGTCGCGTGCTGACAACATGGTGAAAGAGGCGAACACGGCAGTGTCGACCCAGCAGACTTCGAATGACAATCCACTCGCGGACTTCGGACCCAACGAGTGGATCGTCGACGAGATGTACCAGCGCTACCTGGCCGACCCAGCCAGCGTCGATCCCGCCTGGCACGATTTCTTCGCCGACTACAAGCCGGCCATGGCCACGGGCTCGATCGCTACCCCTGACGAGGCGACCGCCGCCAACGCGAAGGCGACCGCCGCGAAGGCGGGCACCGACGCCCCCGCGGCCGCGACCATCGCGCCGGAGAAGCCGACGGTCCCGCCCGCACCGTCACCCGCCGCGGCCGCACCCGCCAAGCCGGCGGCCACGCCGAAGTCGGTCGCGGCGAAGACCCCGGCACCGGCGGACTCCTCGAAGGTCACCACGCTGCGCGGCGTCGCCGCCCGCATCGTGCAGAACATGGACGCCTCCCTCGAGGTGCCCACCGCGACGTCCGTGCGCGCCGTCCCGGCGAAGCTGCTGGTCGACAACCGCATCGTGATCAACAACCACCTGGCCCGCGGCCGCGGTGGCAAGGTCAGCTTCACCCACCTGATCGGCTGGGCGCTGGTCCGCTCCGTGATGGCCCACCCGGAGATGAACAACTCGTTCGCCGAGGTGGACGGCAAGCCCGCGCTGGTGCAGCCCGAGCACATCAACCTGGGCATCGCCATCGACCTCGCCAAGAAGGACGGCAGCCGCGCCCTGGTCGTGCCGTCCATCAAGAACTGCGAAAAGATGGACTTCCGCAAGTTCTGGCAGGCATACGAGGACGTGGTCCGGCGCGCCCGCCGCAACGAGCTGACCATGGACGACTACGCCGGGACGACGATCTCGCTGACCAACCCCGGCGGCATCGGCACCGTGCACTCCATCCCGCGCCTGATGACCGGCCAGAGCGCCATCATCGGCGTCGGCGCCATGGAATATCCGGCGCCCTACTCCGGCATGTCCGACGAGACGCTGACCGAGCACGCCGTCAGCAAGGTCACCACGCTGACCAGCACCTATGACCACCGGGTCATCCAGGGTGCGCAGTCCGGCGAGTTCCTCAAGGCGATGCACCAGTTCCTGCTCGGCGAGCAGGCCTTCTACGACGACATCTTCACCTCGCTGCGGATCCCGTACGAGCCGGTGCGCTGGGTTCGCGACGTCGCCCGTACCTCCGAGGGGCAGATCGACAAGGCCGCACGGGTGGTCGAGCTGATCCACGCGTACCGGGTGCGCGGTCACCTGATGGCCGACACCGACCCGCTCGAGTTCGAGATCCGCCGGCACCCCGACCTGGATGTGCTCCAGCACGGGCTGACCCTGTGGGACCTCGACCGGACGTTCCCGGTCGGCGGCTTCGCCGGCAAGCAGAAGATGAAGCTGCGCGACGTGCTGGGCGTCCTGCGCGACACCTACTGCCGCCGGGTCGGCATCGAGTACATGCACATCCAGGGCCCCGAGGAGCGGCGCTGGATCCAGGACCGGATCGAGATCAAGTACACCAAGCCGGACCCCGAGGAGCAGAAGCACGTCCTCAACCGGCTGAACGCCGGCGAGGCGTTCGAGACGTTCCTGCAGACCAAGTACGTCGGGCAGAAGCGCTTCTCGCTCGAGGGCGCCGAGTCGCTGATCCCGCTGCTCGACGAGGTGCTGCAGGCGTCAGCCGAGGGTGGCCTCGACGAGATGGTCATCGGCATGGCGCACCGCGGCCGGCTCAACGTGCTCGCGAACATCGTCGGCAAGCCGTACGAGAAGATCTTCAACGAGTTCGAGGGCCAGATGGACCCGAAGTCGGCTCACGGCTCCGGCGACGTCAAGTACCACCTGGGCCAGACCGGGAAGTACACGACGCCCGACGGCACGAGCTCGACGACGGTCAGCGTGGTGGCGAACCCGTCGCACCTCGAGGCCGTCGACCCGGTGCTCGAGGGCATCGTCCGCGCCAAGCAGGACCGCCTCGACCTCGGCCTGCACGGCTACACGGTGCTGCCGGTCCTGGTGCACGGCGACGCCGCGTTCGCCGGCCAGGGCGTGGTGGCCGAGACGCTCAACCTCTCCCAGCTGCGCGGTTACCGCACCGGCGGCACGATCCACGTGGTCGTCAACAACCAGGTCGGCTTCACCACCGCCCCGGAATACAGCCGCTCATCGCTCTACTCGACCGACGTGGCCCGGATGATCCAGGCGCCGATCTTCCACGTGAACGGCGACGACCCCGAGGCCGTCGTCCGGGTGGCCCGGCTGGCGTTCGAATACCGCCAGGCGTTCAACAAGGACGTCGTGATCGACCTGGTCTGCTACCGCCGCCGCGGACACAACGAGGGCGACGACCCGTCGATGACCAACCCCCGGATGTACCAGATCATCGACACCAAGCGCTCGGTCCGCAAGCTCTACACCGAGGAGCTGATCGGCCGCGGCGACCTCACCGTCGACGACGCCCAGGAGCAGTTGCGCGACTACCAGGCCCAGCTCGAGCAGGTCTTCAAGGCCACCCGGGACTCGGCCGGATCCCCGCCGCGCCCGCGGCCGGCCCGGACCGACGAGCCGGAGCCGCAGGTCGACACGGCTATCGACGCCGCCGGCGTGCGTGCGGTCGGCCAGGCGCACCTGGATCTGCCGGAGGGCTTCACCCCGCACAAGCGGGTCCAGCAGCTGCTGGACCGGCGCGCCAAGATGTCCGCCGACGGCGGCGTCGACTGGGGCATGGGCGAGCTGATCGCGTTCGGCTCGCTGCTGAACCAGGGCGTCACCGTCCGGCTGGCCGGCCAGGACTCGCGCCGCGGCACGTTCACCTCGCGGCACGCCGCGATCGTGGACTCCGAGACCGGCAACGACTTCCTGCCGGTGTCGACGCTGGCCACCGGCAACGCCCGCTTCTTCGTGCACGACTCGCTGCTCAGCGAGTACGCGGCGATGGGCTTCGAGTACGGCTACTCGGTCGAGAACCCCGAGGCGCTGGTGCTCTGGGAGGCGCAGTTCGGCGACTTCGTCAACGGCGCCCAGTCGATCGTGGACGAGTTCATCTCCTCCGGCGAGGTGAAGTGGGGCCAGCAGTCGTCGCTGGTGCTGCTGCTCCCGCACGGCCAGGAGGGGCAGGGCCCGGACCACTCGTCGGGCCGCCCGGAGCGGTTCCTGCAGCTCTGCGCGCAGGACAACATGCGGGTCGCCAACCCGACCACCCCGGCGAACTACTTCCACCTGCTGCGCCGCCAGGCCCTGTCCCCCAAGCGCAAGCCGCTGATCGTCTTCTCGCCGAAGTCGCTGCTGCGGCACAAGCTGGCGGTGTCGTCGGTCTCCGACTTCACCACGGGCAGGTTCCAGCCGATCGTCGGCGACGCCGGCGTGAACGGCACGCCGCTGAGCGACGGCGAGGTGAAGCGGGTCCTGCTCTGCTCGGGCAAGGTCTACTACGACCTGTTCCAGGCCCGGGCGGAACGCGGCATCACCGACACGGCGATCATCCGGATGGAGCAGATCTACCCGCTGCCCGTCGAGGAGCTGAAGGCCGTGCTGAACCAGTACCCGAACGCGGAGGACTTCGCGTGGGTGCAGGAGGAGCCGGCCAACCAGGGCGCCTGGTCGTTCGTGGCACTCAACCTGCTCGAACACCTCGACGGCGTACGCCTGCGCCGCATCTCGCGCCCGGCGGCGGCCGCACCGGCCGTCGGCTCGGCGAAGATGCACGAGGCCGAGCAGTCGGCCCTGGTCGAGGCGGCGCTCCCGCGCCCGTGACCGTCTGTTAGAAAAAGGGCGCCCCGCAACACGCTGCGGGGCGCCCTTTCACCTGTTGGGAGAGACCGTGTACTTCACCGACCGTGGCATCGAGGAACTGGTCGAGCGGCGCGGCGAGGAATCCGTGACGCTGGAGTGGGTCGGCGAACAGCTCCGGAACTTCGTCGACGCCCACCCGGAATTCGAGACGCCGATCGAGCGCTTCGCGACGTGGCTGGCCCGCGCCGACGATGACGACGAGGAGTAGGCCGCGAGACCGGGCCGCGCGACTGTGCCGGGCCGCGACTGTGCCGGGCCGCGACTGTGCCGGGCCGCGACTGTGCCGGGCCGCGACTGTGCCGGGCCGCGACTGTGCCGGGCCGCGACTGTGCCGGCCGCGCGACGTTGAGCGGGGCGCGACGTTGAGCGGGGCGCGACGTTGAGCGGGGCGCGACGTTGAGCGGGGCGCGACGTTGAGCGGGGCGCGACGTTGAGCGGGGCGCGACGCCGGGAGCCGGGGCCGATCCGCCGCGTCGAGGCGGACCTCGGCGCGGAGATCGACCGCGATGCGTGGTGGGCGAAGATCCCGGCGATCGCGGCCATCCTGGAGCACGGCCTGAACATCCCGGCGGGCGTGACGTTCCTGGTCGGCGAGAACGGCTCGGGAAAGTCGACGCTGATCGAGGCCCTGGCCGCGGTGCACGGCCTCAACCCGGAAGGCGGCTCGCGCGGCGCCCGGCACAGCACCCGGGTGACCGAGTCGCCGCTGGGCTCCGCCCTGCGGCTGATCCGGACGCCGGGCCGGACGGTGAACTCCTACTTCCTGCGCGCGGAGACCACGCACGGCCTCTACACCTATCTGGAGGAGCTGCCGGGCCCGCACCCGGACACCGACCTGCACGACCGCAGCCACGGAGAAGGCTTCCTGGAGCTGCTGGACCGCAAGTTCCGGGGCTACGGCTTCTACCTGATGGACGAGCCGGAGGCTCCACTGTCGTTCACGTCGACGCTCGGCCTGCTCGCCCGCCTGGACGCGTTGCGCGAGAAGGGCGCGCAGGTCGTGGTGGCGACGCACTCGCCGGTGCTGACGGCGCTGCCGGGCGCGACGATCCTGGAGCTGGGCGCGCACGGAATCCGGCGGGTGAAGTGGGACGAACTGGAGATCGTCGCGCACTGGCGCCGCTTCATGGAACGCCCCGACGGCTACCTCCGCAACCTGCTCCAGTAACCGTCGCCGGGATCGCGATCCCACCGTGAGCCGGCAGCTGCCCAGCCACGGCGGCGACCCCACGCTCGGCCCTTGCCATCACACCCCGCCCAGCCACGCCGTAACCCCGTCCCCCGCCCCCCGCCCCCGGCCCCGGCCCGGCCCCGGCCCCGCGCTCAACCCGCGTCCAGCCACGCCGTGACCCGCGCCAGACCTCGACCCCGACCCAACGCTCAGCCCGGGGCCAACCATGCCGTGACCCGCGCCCGCCCCGGCCCCACGCTCAACCCGCGTCCAGCCACGCCGTGACCCGCGCCCGCGTCCGCGCCGACCCAGCCTCACGCTCAACCCGGGTCCAGCCACGCCGTGACCCCGCGCCCGGCCCTAGGCTTCTGCCCCGGGCTCGCCCTCGCGCGACGCGGTCTCAGCGGTAGGCGGCTGCCTGCAGGGCGAACAGCTCCGCGTAGAGGCCGTCCCTGGCCATCAGGTCCCGGTGGGTGCCGGCCTCCGCGATGCGGCCGTCCGCCACCACCAGGATCAGATCCGCCATGCGCACGGTGGAGAAGCGGTGGGAGACCAGCACCGTGATGCCGCCCGTGCGGCCGCCCACCTCGCGGGCGGACTGCGCGTAGCGCTCGAACAGCGCGTGCTCGGTCAGCGGATCCAGCGCCGCCGTCGGCTCGTCGAGCAGCAGCAGGAGCGGTTCCTCACGCATCATCGCCCGGCTCAGCGCCACCCGCTGCCACTGACCGCCGGACAGCTCCTCGCCGTCCTCGTATGCCTTGCCCAGATGCGATTCGAGGCCGTCGGGAAGGCGGTCGATCACCATCTGCGCGTCCGCCCGATGCACCGCCGTGTGCACCGCGCCGGGGTCGTCGACCCGGGGCAGGTCGCCGACGCCGATGCTCTCCCGGGCCGGCGCGTCCAGCTTGACGAAGTCCTGGAAGCCGGCCGCGATGCGCTCGAGCCACCGGTCCGGATCGATGCGGCGCAGGTCGACGCCGTCCACGGTGATCTCGCCCGAGGTCGGGCGGTAGAACCGGGACAGCAGCTTGACCAGGGTGGACTTGCCCGCGCCGTTGTCGCCGACGATCGCCACCGTGGTGCCGGGCGGGATGTGCACGGTGACGTCGCGCAGCACGTCCGTGTCGGTGCCCGGGTAACGGAACGCCACGCCGTCGAAGTTGATCCCCTCGGCCAGCACCGGCGGGACCGGCCGGTCCGGCACGATCGGGTCGGCCGCCAGCGCCGTGGCCCGGCGCAGCCAGCGGACCCTCGCCAATGTCCTGGCGTTGCGCTGCAGCGCGCCCGCAACCGCGACCACGCCGGCCGCCTGCGCATTGGTCTGCACGGCCAGGGTGATCACGAGGACCACGTCGCCGACCGATCGCTGCCCCGCGATCGCCGAGCGGACCACGACCACGACCGCGGCCACGTAGCCGATTGCGAAGACCAGCTGCCCGACCAGACGCAGGCCGAGCCCGAACACCTCGGCCCGGCGCAGCCGGACCTCCTCCTCGCGGCGGGCGCGGGCCTGGCGCTGCCGCAACACCTGCTGCAATCCGAACAGGCGGATCTCCTTGGCCGCGGCCGAGCTGACCGCCAGCTCGAGCAGATGCCAGCCGAGCCGCCGCACCTCGGCCGTCGCCAGCTCGGCGCGCTCCAGCCGGGCCTCGGCGATCCGTCCTGCGATCAGCGGCGGCACGGCGAACAACGGCAGCAGAAGCAGCCACGGCTCGAGCCGTGCGAGCAGGAAGGCGGTCAGCAGGATCTGCGCGGAGAGCGTGATGGCCGTGAGGACGGTCTGCACGCCGCCGGCTATCTCCCAGCTCTCCTTGCGCAGCAGCTCCATCCGGTCGGCGTAGTCCTGCCGCTCATGCTGGTCGATCGCGGTCGTGCCGTGGGCGAGGCCGCCGATCTCCCGCTCCACGCGCAGGTGGTGCAGGTCGGCCAGCTCGAAGAAGAAGATGTGCGCGAAGTGCTCCATCGTGAGGCTCAGCAGCGCGACCAGTGCCACGGCGACGGCCGACCAGACCGCGACGGTGGTGTCCCCGCCGAGCGCCGCATCGGTGGCCACCGAGAGGAAGACCGCGATCAACGGCGCGCTCACGTTGCCGATCAGCATCAGGAGCGCGGAGATCAGCAGCCGTTCGCGGCTCGCCTTCCAGGAGGAGCCGAGCACACCGGTGATCCCAAGCCATAGGTCACGCATCGGCGGCCTCCTCGATCAGATCGTCATCGGCGCTTCCGGCCCGCGGACCGATCGCGTCGCCGCCCGGCCCGACGCCGCCCGCGGCCGCGCCCTCGCCGCCCCGCCCGACGCCGCCCGCGGTCGCACCCTCGCCGGCGAGGGCGGGGTCGTCGGCGAGCGCATCGCCCTCGGGCGCGCCGTCGGCGAAGCGGGCGGCCTGAAGGGTGAACAACTCCGCGTATCGGCCACCCGCGGCGAGCAGTTCTCCGTGGGTGCCGGACTCGATCACGCGGCCGTGCTCCAGGACCGCGATCCGCTTCGCCCGGCGGACCGTGGAGAAGCGGTGCGAGATCACCACGCTGGTCGCGCCGCGGGTCAGGTCGAGGAAGCGTTCGAAGAAGGCCACCTCCGCGCGCGCGTCGAGGCTGGCCGTCGGCTCGTCGAGCACGAGAACCCGGGCGCCGCCGTCGACCGCGATCAGCGCCCGGGCGATGGCGATGCGCTGCCACTGGCCGCCCGAGAGGTCGGCGCCGTCGGTGTATTGCCGGGAGAGCGGGGTGTCGAGCCCGGCCGGCAACCCCGTCACGAACTCGAGGGCACCGGCCCGGCGCAGCGCGTCCTCGATCGGCGCGTCGTCTCGCAGGCCCCCCGCGCCGAAGCCGACGTTGTCGCGGACGGGGAGTTCGAAGTGGACGAAGTCCTGGAAGATCGCGGCGATCTTGCGCTGCCAGGCCGCGCCGTCGAAGGTCCGGATGTCGACGCCGTCGACCGTGATCCTGCCGGACTCGGGCTCGTAGAGGCGGGCGAGCAGCTTGACCAGGGTCGTCTTGCCGGCGCCGTTGAGCCCGACGATGGCGAGCGAGTCGCCGGCCGGGATGACCAGGTCCAGCCCGTCGAGCACCGGCGGCGCGTCCGGGGTGTAGCGGAAGGTGACGCGCTCGAACCGGATCTCCCTGACCGGCAGCTCGGCCGGCGGGAGCTCGCTGCCGCCCGGGTCGGCGGCCGCGGCGGTCAGCTCTCCGAGGCGGTTCAGCGCCTTCTGTGCATTCATTCCGTACTCGGTCTGGACGTCGGACTCCGCGATGAACGCGCCGATCCGGATCGAGGAGAGCGCCGCCTGCATCACGATCATGAACGCGCCGATGCCCAGCACTCCGGTCGCGGTGGCGCCCGCCGCGGCCGCCAGGGCGCCGCCGAGCAGCACGAACGCGCTCAGCGTGTAGAGCACATACGGCCCGTAGAAGATCCGGCGACGCTGCTGCCAGACTGGCAACGAGCTCGCCATGAAGGCCCGCGCATAGCGCTCGCCCACCCAGTCGAGAAGGCCGAAGATGCGGATCTCCTTGGCCGCGACGGCGGTGAAGAGCAGGTCCCGGAAGTAGAAGCGCTGCCGGCGGACCCGCTGATGCGACATGAAGATCCGGCCGAAGACGGAGAGGCCGACCCGGTAGCCGAAGCGGATGATCAGGCCGGCGAGCAGCACCGCGGCGCCGGCCCACGGGGCGTACACGATGGCGACGACCACCGCGGCCGCGACCGTCTGCAGGTAATGGGAGAGCAGGGCGACGAAGCCCGCGCAGGCCGCGCCGGGTGACCAGGTGGCCATGCGCAGCATGTTGACGCCGTCGGCGGCCTGGTCGAGCACCTCGGGGTCCTCGAGGATGGCGATGCCCGGGCCGGCGAAGGAGTCGGCCATCAACCGGTCGCGCACCCGGTCGTCGATCCGCCGGCGCAGCACGTCACCGAGGAACGCCTGCACCGGCAGCAGCAACTGGACGGCGAAGAAGAGCGCCGCCGCGGTGATCAGGTGATCGCGCAGCTGCTGCCAGGCCGGCGAGTCGACGCCGCCCTCGACCGCGGCCGGGACGCCGGCGATGACCCCGGCCGTGGCCAGCACGAAGCCGATGGGCAGCAAGCCCGCGAGGACCTGGAGCAGCGTCGCGCTGCCGAGAGCGGCCGCACCGCCGCTGGGCAGCAGCCGGACCATGACGCGGCGCTGGGACCAGCGCCCGCGCATCCCGCTGGTGAACTCGCGCCACACCGACCTGCTGACCAGGTCGTCCACGCTTTGATCGACCATCACCACCCCCGAGGTATCGATCAGGAGCACGAACCTACCGGTTACCACCGACGAGAATCGCCCCGATTTCGTCGGCACCGACCGGCGGACCCATTCAAGGAGATCGAATTCGGCGCCGCGGAACCGGCGGCGGCGCGGTGAGGACGGCGAACGGCAGTTATCCACAGGCTCGAGCGACCCCGGGGTGGGATCATGTGCTGCCCGGTAGGTTGAGGGCGTGGCAAGCAGCGTCTATGTTGCCGGGCTCGGCCCCGGCGTCGGCAAGGGCACGGTCGCACTCGGGCTCGTCGAGCTCCTGTCCCGGCAGGTCGCCCGGATCGGTGTCTTCCGGCCGCTGGTGCACGGCGCCGGCGCGGACCCGCTGCTGACCCTGCTCACCACCCGCTACCCCGTCGTCGCGCCCTACGCGGAGTCGTTCGGCGTCACCGCGGCCGAGGCCGGCGCGCTGGTCGCCGACGGCCGGCGCGAGGAGCTCATCTCCCGGATCGTCGAGCGTTACCGCGAGCTCGAGCGGCACTGCAGCTCGGTGGTGGTGATCGGCAGCGACTTCTCCGACGGGCAGGACGACGGGCACGACGAGCTGCCCCGCGAGCTGGCCTTCAACGCACGCCTTGCGACCGAGTTCGGCAGCGTGGTCGTCCCCGTCGTCGGCTGCCAGGGCCGGCGCACGGATCTGAACGCGACGGTCCGCTCGGCCTACCACTCCCTCGTCGACCTGAACGCGACGGTCCTGGCGGTCATCGCCAACCGGGTGCCCGACGGGGTGGCGCCCCCGGGCGGCCTGCCGGTCCCCGTCTGGGCCATTCCCGAGGTTGCCGCGGTCGCCGCGCCGACCGTCGCGGAGGTCGCGGTCGCACTCGATGCGACAGTCGTGACCGGCGGCGAGGCGGCCCTCGACCGCGACGTCCTCGACTACGTGGTCGGCGCCGCTCACGTTCCGGCCCTCCTCGACCATCTGACCGACGGCGCGCTGTTGATCACCTCGGGCGACCGGGCCGACCTGCTCGTCGCGGCGAGCGCCGCACACGCCGCCGGCAACGTGACGCTCGCGGGCCTGGTGCTGACCCTCGGGGAGCTTCCCGACCCCCGCGCCGTCCGGGTGATCGAGCGGCTCAACACCGGCCTGGCGATGCTGGTCGTGCAATCGGACAGTTACCACACCATCAGCGCGGCGGGCCGGATCGAGGCCGAGCTCAGCGCCGGCACCCCCCGCAAGGTGGAGGCCGCGCTCGGCGCGTTCGAGACCCATGTGGACATCGCCGAGCTGACCCGGCTCCTCGACGTCACCCGGTCCAGCAGGGTGACGCCGCTGATGTTCGAAAACGACCTGATCGACCGGGCCCGCACCGACCGCCGCCACCTCGTGCTGCCGGAGGGCACCGACGAGCGCATCCTGCGCGCGACCGAGACCCTGCTGCGGCGCGGCGTCGCCGATCTGACCCTGCTCGGCGACCCGGACGAAATCGCCAGGCGGGCCCGCGAGGTGGGCGTCGAGATCGGCGCGGCACGGCTGGTCGATCCGGCCACCAGCGGATGGCGCGACGACTTCGCCGAGCGGTATGCGGAGCTGCGCAGGCACAAGGCGGTCACCCTCGACCTGGCCTACGACGTGGTCCGTGACGCCAACTACTTCGGCACGATGATGGTCGCCGCCGGACTCGCCGACGGCATGGTCTCGGGTGCCAGCCACACGACCGCCGCGACGATCCGGCCGGCATTCGAGATCATCAAGACGGTGCCCGAGGTGTCGGTCGCGTCCAGTGTGTTCTTCATGCTGCTGGCCGACCGCGTGCTGGTCTACGGCGACTGCGCGGTCAACCCCGACCCGGACGCCGCGCAGCTCGCCGACATCGCGCTGTCGTCCGCGCAGACGGCGGCCGCGTTCGGGATCGAGCCGCGGGTGGCCATGCTCTCCTATTCGACCGGCAGCTCGGGCTCGGGCGCCGACGTGGAGAAGGTGGCCGCCGCGACCGCCCTGGTCCGTGAGCGCCGCCCCGACCTACCCGTGGAGGGTCCCATCCAGTACGACGCGGCAATCGATCCTCAGGTGGCGGCCACCAAGCTGCCGGACAGCGTGGTGGCGGGCAAGGCGACGGTGTTCGTCTTTCCCGACCTGAGCTCGGGCAACAACACCTACAAGGCGGTGCAGCGCTCGGCGAACGCCGTGGCGGTCGGGCCGGTGATGCAGGGCCTGCGGAGGCCGGTCAACGACCTGTCCCGGGGCGCGACGGTCAAGGACATCGTCAACACGGTGGCGATCACGGCGATCCAGGCCGCCTCATGAAGATCCTGGTGATCAACAGCGGCTCCTCCTCGGTGAAATACCGGCTCTTCGACGGCACGGCGACGCTGGCCAAAGGCCTGATCGAGCGGATCGGCGAGGAGGGCGGCGAGGTGGCCGACCACGAGGCGGCCCTGCAACGGGTCATGGCCTCGGTCGACCTCGCCGGGCTCGACGCGGTCGGGCATCGTGTCGTGCACGGCGGCACCGAGTTCGCCGACGCGACGGTCATCGACGACAACCTGGTCGCGGCGGTCGAGCGGCTCATCCCGCTCGCGCCCCTGCACAATCCCGCGGCGCTCAGCGGCATCGCGGTCGCCCGCAAGCTGCTGCCGGACGTGCCGCAGGTGGCGGTCTTCGACACCGCGTTCCACCAGACGATCCCGCCGGAGGGCTCGGCCTACGCGATCGACACCGCGCTGGCCGAGCGGTGGCAGATCCGTCGCTACGGATTCCACGGCACGTCGCATGCCTACGTGGCGCGCAAGACCGCCGAGCTGCTGGGCCTGCCCTCGGCCACGGCAAAGGTGATCACGCTGCACCTCGGCAACGGGGCGAGCGCCTGCGCGGTCGACGGCGGCCGCAGCATCGCGACCTCGATGGGCATGTCGCCGCTGGCCGGGCTCGTGATGGGCACCCGCAGCGGCGACATCGACCCGACGGTGATCTTCCATCTGCACCGGGTCGCGGGCCTGCCGATCGACGAGATCGAGCGGTCGCTGACCCGGTCCGCCGGCATGCAGGGTCTCACCGGCGACAACGACATGCGAGCGGTGGAGCATCGCCGGGAGCAGGGAGACCGCGCGGCGACGGTCGCCTTCGACCTCTACTGCCGGCGCATCAAGGAATACGTGGGCATGTACCTGGCGGTGCTGGGCCGCGCCGACGCGATCACGTTCACGGCCGGCATCGGGGAGAAGTCCCCGGAGGTCCGCGCGGCATCGCTGGCTGGGCTGGCGGCGCTGGGCATCGCGATCGACGAGGACCGCAACGGACGCGGCGACCGGATCATCTCGCCGGAGGGCGCGGCGGTAACGGTGTGCGTGGTCCCGACCGACGAGGAGCTCGAGATCGCCGAGCAGGTGGCCGCCATTCTCCCCCGCTGAGCAACGCCCGGCCAGCCCCGACCGCCCGTGCGGCCCGCGCCCGTGCGGCCCGCGCCCGTGCGGCCCGCGCCCGTGCGGGTCTGGGGCAGCTCGGAAGCGGGCAGCGCGAACAGGGAGACACGGAAAGGCGACGCGGGCGAGGCCCGCAGGCCGGAGCCCGCGATCAGCCCGGCCCGCGCCCAGCTGAGGATCAGGTCGGCAGGGTTCCGGTCAGCCCAGCGCCAGCCAGGCGATCAGCGCGATCAGGACGATCGCGGCGACGCCCACGCCGATGATCAGCGGGGTTTTGGACGGGGCTGGCGGCTCCTGCGGAGTCTTCTGCGTGAAGGCGCGGAACGCCTCGGTGTTGCCGCTCGGGTCGACGGTGTTGTCTGGCATGCGCACGACCATAGCGAAGCCGGGCGGCTCCGCGACAGGCCGTCCTGCTCCGTAGCAGGGCCTTCGCCCTTCGGCCGGGAATTTCACCCGTCCGTGGGAGTGTCCCTCGCCGTCCAGGCTGACCTGACGAGGACCGAAGGGACCGGAGGACACCGGCGGGACTGCAGGGAACGGCGGGGCCGGCGCCCGCCGTCGCGCCTGGGTGACGGCACGCGCGATCACGCCGGTCCGGTTCGCCTGGCCAGGCACAATTGGCGCATGAGACGCCAGGCAGTCGCGCTGTTGCTCAGCGCCGCGGCGCTGACGTCCTGTTCGGCCGAGCCGAGTTCCGCACCGGCGGAGACCCGGCCGACGGCAGCCGCGACGGCGGCCACAGAGCCGGCCACGAAGCCGGCCACGGCGGCGCCCGCCGGGAAGGCGCCCAGCGGCAAGTTTCCCGTCAAGGTCAGGAAGCTGGAGCTCAGCCGGGGCAAGGACCGCCCGTTGCCGACCACCGTCTGGTATCCGGCCACCGGCAAGGGACCGTTCCCCGTGATCGTGTTCAGCCACGGGCTCACCTCCCGGCCCGAGGCCTACAGCCGGCTCCTCACCCGCTGGGCCGGGGCGGGCTTCGTGGTAGCCGGCGCGGCCTACCCGCACACGTCCGCGGGCGTCGCCGACTTCGACGTGATCGACCTGATCAACCAGCCCGCCGACGCCTCGTACGTGCTGACCGAGGTGCTCGCCCTCGATATCAAGGCCGGCGATCCGCTGCGCGGCCGGCTCGACGAGCAGCACGTCGCGGCGGCCGGGCACTCCGGCGGCGGCATCACCACGATCGGCATGCTCAGTGGCGGCCGGGACGACCGGCTCGACGCCGCGGTCGTGCTGGCCGGCCGCCAGGTGCTGCCGGTGCCGTTCTCCGGCCCGGCGGTCCCCGTGTTCTTCGTGCACGGCCGGCTCGACCGGACCATCCGGTACGCCGACGGCCTCGCCGCCTTCGAGGCGGTGCCCTGGCCCAAGGCGATGCTGACCATCCCGGACGGCGGACACGTCACCACCGACGGCAGGGACTTCAACCTCGTCGCCTCGGCCACCACCGACTTCTGGCGCTGGAGTCTTTACGGCGACGCCGACGCCAAGCGGCGGCTCGAACGCCACAGGAACCTCGAGAGCGACCTGTAGCCGCCGCCTAGTGGAGGTGGTCGACGGCCACCTTGCCGAAGATGTCGCCCGAGTTCAGCCGGGCGAAAGCGTCACCGATCGCCGAGAAGCCGTACGTCGAGTCGATCACCGGGCGGATGTCGCGGTCCACGCACAGTTCGAGCAGTTCGGTCAGCTCCGCCGCGGTGCCCATCGTGCTGCCGAGGATCTCGAGCTGCATCATGAAGACCCGGCGCAGGTCGACCTTGGGGAACGGGCCGCCGGTCGCCCCGCAGACCACGATCCGGGCGCCCGGCGCCGAGCCCTTCAGCGAGTGCTCGAACGTGGGAGCTCCCACCGACTCGATCACCACGCCGACCCGTTCCGGGAGGCGGGCGCCGGGTTCGACAGCCACGGCACCGAGCTCGGCGACCTTGGCGCGCTTGGCGGCGTCGCGGCTGGTCGCGTACACGCGCTTGCCGAGCGCGACGGCGAGCACGATCGCCGCCGTCGCCACCCCGCCGCCGGCGCCCTGCACCAGCACCGATTCGGCGTCCGCGACGCGGCCCCGGGTCATGAGCATGTGGTACGCGGTCAGCCACGCCGTCGGCAGGCACGCCGCGTCCAGGAACGAGATGCCGGCGGGCTTGGGCACGAGGTTCTCGGCGGGCACCGCCACCCGCTCGGCCAGCGTCCCGGGCCAGCGTTCGGAGAGCAGCGAGAAGCCGCGCGGGTCCTGCGGGTCCCGGATGACCGGGTAGACGACCACCTCGTTGCCGTCGGTGTCCACTCCGGACGCGTCGCAGCCGAGGATCATCGGCAGCCGGTCGGGCGGCAGGCCGACCCCGCGCAGCGACCAGACGTCGTGGTGGTTGAGCGAACTCGCCCGCACGTCGACAGTCACCCAGCCTTCGGGCGGGGACGGCTCGGGCAGGTCACCGACCGTCAACGCGGCGAGTGGCTCGTCGGGCTTGGTCGCACTGGCATAAGCGGCTCGCATACCGGCAGCTTAAAGCGAAACCCCCGGACCCCGCGGGGCCGAGGCACATTGAGCACCTCGGCCCCGCGGGATCACGAGGATCCGGCGGACCGGCCCGGGACCGGCGGGTCCGCTACAGCGACGACGAAACGACCTCGGGGGCGGGTGAGGTCAGCGACGAGGCCAGGGAGGGTCCGGCGGAGGGCGCCGGCGCGGGCGGGGCGGGGCGGAACCGTGCGACGCCGTCACGCTCGGCGGCGCGCGCGACCGCCGCGGCCACGGCGGGGGCGACCCGCGGGTCGAGCGCCGACGGGACGATCGCGTCCGCCCGTAGCTCGCCCGCAACGACCTCGGCGATCGCCTCGGCCGCCGCGACCCTCATCCCCTCGGTGATCCGGGTGGCCCGGGCGTCCAGCGCGCCCCGGAAGATGCCCGGGAACGCCAGCACGTTGTTGATCTGGTTGGGGAAGTCGCTGCGTCCGGTCGCGACGATCGCCGCGTACCGGTGTGCCAGGGCCGGCGGCACCTCCGGGGTGGGGTTGGCCAGGGCGAAGATGATGCCGCCCGGCGCCATCCCGCTCAGCGCGCTCTCGTCGATCTGGCCGCCGGAGACCCCGATCAGCACGTCGGCGCCGATCAACGCCTCCTTGATGCCACCGGTACGCCCGGAGTAGTTGGTCGACCCCGCCAGCTCCAGCTTCGCGCCGGACAGGCCGGGGCGCTCGGCGTGGATGATGCCCCGGGAGTCGCAGACGATGACGTTCGCGCCCTGGATGCCGGCCGTGATCAGCGTGTTCGTGATCGCGACCCCGGCCGCGCCCGCGCCGCTGATGACCACCCGCAGGTCGGTGAAGCGGCGGCCCAGCAGGGAGGCCGCGTTGCGCAGTGCGGCGAGCACGACGATCGCGGTGCCGTGCTGGTCGTCGTGGAAGACCGGGATGTCCATCGCCTCGTCGAGGCGCCGCTCGATCTCGAAGCAGCGGGGTGCGCTGATGTCCTCGAGGTTGATGCCGCCGAAGGACGGGCCGAGCGCCTTGACGACGGCGATGATGCCCTCGACGTCCTGGGTGTCGAGGCAGATCGGCACCGCGTCGACGCCGCCGAACTGCTTGAACAGCACGGCCTTGCCCTCCATGACCGGCATTGCCGCTTTTGGACCGATGTTGCCGAGGCCCAGAACGGCCGAGCCGTCCGTGACCACGGCGACGGTGTTACCGGTCCAGGTGTAGTCCGCGGCGAGTTCGGGAGATTCGGCGATCGCCTCGCAGACCCGGGCGACGCCCGGGGTGTACGCCAGCGACAGGTCGTCACGGCTGGAGAGCGGAACCGTGCACGAGATGGCCATCTTGCCCTGCTTGTGCAGGTCGAAGACGGGATCCGCGGCCAGGGCAGGGTCGAGCTCAAAACTGAAGAAAGACACGAGGGCTCCAGACAACGCATCGAAACGTCGGATTGCCAGCCGGTCGAGAAGCGCGAGTCTGCGCGGACCGACGTGCGATGCGGGGGTCACCCGGGATAAAGCAACCGCAAGACTTCGGTGTGCTGCGGTTACTGGACATTAACTTAGCCGACCCGGGCGGGGCCAGTAGCGAAACGCCACGAGGCCGATGACATCCGCCACCCCGAACGCTCGGGAGTCGTCCGTCACGAACTCGTTGTCACCCCGCAGCCACCATCCGCCGTCCTGCTCGTGCAGCGCGCGTTTCACGACCAGCAGGTCCGGCCGGGTCCGGAAGCGGGCGACGACGACGTCGCCCGGCCGGGCCCGGGTCGAGCGCCGGACCAGCAGGGCGTCTCCGGTCCGGAGGGTGGGTGCCATGGACGGCCCATGCACCTGTACGGCGAAGAGCGGCAACTGCCAACTCATGGCATCACTCCCGCGTCGAGTGTGGGCACAACAGAAAGGGGTAATGTCAGCATCGGATCATCGCAAACGTATGAAGGGGTCCTGATGCGACTTCCGCGTATTTTCACGCCGCGCACTCTGGTCAGCGCGCACTGCGACCTGCCCTGTGGGGTGTACGACCCGGCGCAGGCACGCATCGAGGCGGAGTCGGTGAAGGCCATCGCTGAGAAGTACCAGGCGAACACCGACCCCGAGTTCCGCACCCGCGCCATCCTGATCAAGGAGCAGCGCGCCGAGCTGGTCAAGCACCACCTGTGGGTGCTCTGGACCGATTACTTCAAGGCGCCGCACTTCGAGAAGTACCCGAACCTCAACCAGCTCTTCAACGAGGCCACCAAGCTCGCCGGCGCCGGTGGCGCCAAGGGCTCGATGGACCCCGCGGTTGCAGAGCAGCTGCTCGGCAAGATCGAGGAGATCTCCAAGATCTTCTGGGAGACCAAGCAGGCGTGAGTTCCGCAACGGTCCGGCCGGCACGTCCTGAGGACGTGCCGGCCGTTGTCGCAATGGTGCACGAACTCGCCGATTTCGAGCGCGCCGCCGAGTCCTGTCACCTCACCGAGCAGCAGTTGACGACCGCCCTGTTCGGCCCCCGGCCCGCCCTCTTCGGGCACGTCGCGGTCGACGCGGACGACGTTCCGCACGGCATCGCGCTGTGGCATCTCAACTTCTCGACCTGGGTCGGTACCCACGGCATCTACCTGGAGGACCTCTACGTCCGCCCGCAGGCCAGGGGCATGGGCGCGGGTGGTGCCCTGCTCGCGGCGCTCGCCGCGGAGTGCGTGGCGCGCGGCTATCAGCGCCTCGACTGGGTGATGCTGGACTGGAATCCGGCCGCCGAGTTCTATGCTGCGATCGGGGCGAAAGTGATCGAGGGCTGGTTGCCGTACCGACTGACCGGCCCCGCGCTCCTGCAACTCGCCGAGCGCTCCGTCCCGGTCAGGGGCTAGAGTTCCGACCATCGGGAGGATGGGGTCGGTGACTCAGCTGCAGACAACGCATCCGGAGCCGGCGTTCGGTGACGACGTCGTGCTGCTGACAGTGCCCGCCGACGGCGGTTACCTCGGCGTGCTCCGCACAGCCACGGCCGGCCTCGCCGCGCGCCTGCACTTCGCGCTCGACGAGATCGAGGACCTTCGCATCGCGGTCGACGAGGCCTGCGCGATGCTGCTGGCCATCGCCACCCGCGGCGCGGAGCTGGAGTGCCGCTTCGCGGTCACCGACGACGCCCTCACGGTCGAGGTGACGGTGTCGACGGTGCGCGGGGCGCGGCTGCCGTCCGAGTCGTCGTTCGCCTGGAAGGTGCTGACCGCGCTCACGACGCTGGCCTCCGCGGAGGCGACCGGCCGGCACGCGACCATCCGGCTGCTCACCCGCCGCACGGAGATCTGATTTCGTACGGGCCGAGCCCCCGCACGGGCCGGATTCAGCGTGCGTTCGCCATCGCGATGTAGTCGAGGTGCCGGCGGCCCACGTCCATCGCGGCCTCCGAGTCACGGCCCTTCACGCAGGTCAGCAGCTCGCGATGATCGGCGTCGACCCGCGCCCAGTAGCCGTCGGGCAGGCTCTCGACCAGCTCCTCGCCGTAGGTGACGTGGTAGAGCGGGCGCGTGACCAGCTCGAAGAGCGGGTTGCCGGTCGCCGACGCCACCGCGGCGTGGAACGCGGCATGCGCGGTCAGCATCGTGGCGAGCTCGTCCAGGTCGGGGTCGAACATCGCCCCGCGCAGCTCGACCAGGTTCTCGTCCGTGCGCCGCATCGCCGCCAGTCCCGCGGCCGGGATCTCCAGCGCCCTGCGCAGCTCGAGCAGATCGGCCATGCCGACCTCCGCGGAGTTGCTCAGCAGGGTCAGTCCGGTGGAGAGCGCCTCCGACAGCTGATCGGCGTCGGGATGCGCGACGAAGCTTCCGCCCGTGACCCCCCGGGTCGTGACGATGAGGTGCTGGCTGGCGAGCAGGCGTAACGCCTCGCGTACGGTGCTGCGGCTCACGCCGGAGCGCACGCACAGCTCGGGCTCGGGCGGCAGGCGCTCGCCCGGCTGCAACCGCCCTGACGTGATCTCCTCACGAAGCTCGTCCGCAAGGAGCTGGTACGCCGGTGGACGCACCGTCGATCCCGCCACTTCCCTCACCCCCCTCGTGATCCGCCCACTCAGAGTAGGCCTTGAAACGCGAACGGGGAGTGGCGTTCAGTCGAGTCCGAGGGCCCGGGTGGTCGGCGGCAGCACGCAGAGCAGTCCCACCGCTACGCCGAAGGCCATCATCGGTGCGCCGATCCACGCCGAGTCGGTCTGCAGCAGGAAGCCGCCGGCGGCGATGACGAAGAGCTGCACGACGATCGCGGGCCCGCGGGCATGCGCGGAGCGGCGCCCGAGCGCCCGGGCGACGAGGAACACGGCGACCGCGCCGACCGCCGTGAATCCGGTCAGCGCCACCGCGATCGCGATGCTGCTGAGATCGGCCGTGAAATCCAGCACCATCAGGTACGCGGTGAGCACCACAAGCGCGACGGCCTCCGCCAGAAGCAGGCGTACCGCCCAGACGAGCGTCGCCGGGGAATCCAGTTGTCGGGGAGTCACCGCTGTACGATACCGGCCTGTTCGGAGGCCCCCTGGGAGGTACAGTGCCGCCCATGCGAGCGTTACTGGTGGTCAATCCCAAAGCCACCACGACGAATGAGCGCAGCCGTGACGTGTTGGTGCGGGCCCTGCGCAGCGAGGCCGACCTGACGGTCGAATACACCCGCAAGCGCGGCCACGCGGCGGCGCTGGCCAGGTCCGCGGCCGAGAGCGGCGTGGACGTGGTGGTGACGCTCGGCGGCGACGGAACCGTAAACGAGGCAGTGAACGGGCTGATGACCTCGGAGCCCGGCCTCGCCGCCCGCGGCACCTCTCCGGCGTACCGGCTGCCCGCGCTCGCGGTGGTGCCGGGCGGCTCGACCAATGTCTTCGCCCGCGCGCTCGGCCTGCCCCGCGACTGGGTCGAGGGCGTCGGTGTGATCCTCGACGGGTTGCGCTCCGGCCGGCACCGGGTCATCGGGCTCGGCCGGGCCGACGACCGCTACTTCACCTTCACCGCCGGGCTGGGTCTGGACGCCGCGGTGACGCGCCGGGTCGAGCAGGCACGGCTCCGCGGGCGCAAGTCGACCCCTTCGCTCTACGTACGCTCGATGATCGGGCTGATCTTCTCCGGCGAGGACCGCAGGTCGCCACCGCTCGCGATCGAGCGACCCGGCGAGGAGCCGGAGACCGGGCTGGGCACCGTCATCGTCCAGAACACCGCACCGTGGACGTACGTCGGCGACCGCGCGATCAACCCCAACCCCGACGCCTCGTTCGACCGGGGGCTCGACCTGCTGGCCGTCCGTAACCTGCATATAACAAGCACAACACGGACAGTGACCCAGATGGTGGCCCGCAACTCCGAGCCACACGGCAAGCACGTGCTGCGGCTCCACGACCAGGCCGAGTTCACCGTCATCGCCAGCCGCCCCCAGGCGTTCCAGCTGGACGGGGACTACCTGGGCGAGCGCCAGAAGGTGCACTTTCTGTCCGTCCCCGAAGCCCTGCGTGTGATCTGCTGAGGGATCGGGCAAGCCTGGCCCCGGGCGTCCTCACGATCCGTTACAGAAAGACGGGCAAAAGGTCGGCAAGAGGCTGCGCACCGTACTACATTGATGGGAGCGTTCGTCCGCGGGTCCTGGGACATGCCTCAGAACCGGACAAAGGGGTCGTGAGTTAGCTCACGCGCTCGGAGAATTTCCGAGCGCTACCCTTGACATCGTGGGAGTTCGTGAAAGCATTCACAAGCGATAAGAAGTAACCCGATGCCGCTCGCGCACGTTCCTAATCCAGAAGGCGCGGAACGGCTTCACGAACAAAGCTTGCTCACGCACCGGTAGTCGAACGGACGCTCTCCGTCGGTCCTGTGCGGACGCAGATAAAAGTAAGTGGCACCATTTTCTCTACCCAATCCGAAACAAGGAGTGTTGCCGCCATGGACTGGCGTCACCATGCGATCTGCCGCGACGAGGACCCGGAGCTGTTCTTCCCGATCGGGACGTCAGGCCCCGCACTCCTGCAGGTAGAGCAGGCCAAGGCCGTTTGCCGGCGCTGCACCGTGACCGAGTCGTGCCTCTCCTGGGCGCTCGACTCCGGTCAGGACGCCGGCGTCTGGGGCGGTATGAGCGAGGACGAACGGCGCGCCGTGAAGCGCCGCGGTGGCCTTCGGGTCAGTGCCCCTACCGCCTGAACAATCCCCTCACAGCATTCACGCCCCGGGCCGGTTCGGCACCGGGGCGTCGTGCTGTCCGGCCCGGGTTCATGACCGAGTCCGATCATGCGCCGTTTCCGATCGATTACGCCGAGCAATGGTGACGCACGGCATGAATAAGATCACGGGCATCGCGAAATGATCTCGAAATCATCGTTATCGTCGACACCATTGGTGGGCCTGCTCACGGTCCACCGGGGCGACGGTCGCCAAGCGATCACTCTGTGTCGCAGCGAAGATCGCGGCGACCCGCGCCGACGGCGCTCAGCCCACAGCGGCTCGAGGACAACACGCTGTAACACCTCAATGCACAGACGGCCGAGGCCGAGTCACGCCCGAGGCCCAGCTCACGCAAGAGGCCCAGCTCACGCCCCGGGGCCGAGGTCACGCCCTGAGGCCCAGCTCACGCCCGGAGGCCAAGGCCACGCCTTGAGGCCCAGCTCACGCCCGGAGGCCCCGCGCACGCTCGGAGGCCGAGGCCACGCCCTGAGGCCCAGCTCATGTCAGAGGCCAGGTCCCGCCCAGAGGCGCGGATCACGCCAGCCCACGCAAAGGCCACGCCCAAGAGGCGAGCCACAGCCGAGGCAGCCCCACCCCTTCAACGGCCACACCCAAAGGCGAGCCACGACCGGGCAAGCCGCGCCCTCCCCCCTCAACGGTCCCACCCGCAAGCGGGTCACGGCCGGAAGCGGGTCACGGCCGGAAGCAGGCCACAGCCGGAAGCAGGCCACAGCCGGAAGCAGGCCACAGCCGGAAGCAGGCCACAGCCGGAAGCGGTCACCCAGGCCGCGCAGGGGGCGTCAGAACGCCCGTCACATCCCGCGGGCGGGGTCAGGCGGTGCGGGCGGCCGCGGTGCGGTCCGTGGCGGGACGGGCCGCGGCGGCCCGGATCCGGCCGGCCACGAGGCGAACCAGCCCCGCCGCGTCCCCAAGGGGCTCCGCAACGGCCGTGACTCCGCCCTCACGGGCCGATCGAACCGTGTTGTCGTAGAGCAACCCCGGCGCCAGGAAGTACGACGCGAGGCCCACCCGGGCGAACCCCTCGGCGCGCAACTCCGCCACCGCGTCTCCCGAGAGCGGCGCGGCCGCCGAGGCATAGGCGACCCGGCACGGCACGCCCAGGCGCTCCCCCAGCGCCGTAGCGGCCCGCACCACCGTCTGCCGGGCACCGGCATCCCGGGTGCCCGCCGCGGCGAGCACCACGGCGTCCAGCCCGCCCGTCGCGGCCTCGGTCAGCCGGGTCTCCAGCCCGTCGAGCAGCAGCGGCGAGACCCGGCCGTCGAACGGGCCCAGGACGTCCGCGGTCTCCACGTCCATGCCCAGGCCGTCGGCCCGGGCCGCCGCGATCTCACCCGGCACGTCGACCCGGCCGTGGTACGCCGCCGTCAGCAGCAGCGGCACCAGCACCGCGCGCCCGTGGCCGCGCGCCTCGAACCCGGCCAGGACCTGCCGGGGACGAGGCACGCTGTGGTCCAGGTAGGCGGCCCGGACGTCCCACAGCGGGTACGCCTGCCCCACCGCCCGGGCCAGCGCCTCGGTGGCCTGGGCGGCGCGGGGATCGCGGCTGCCGTGCGCGACCAGGACGACAGCTAGACGTGCAGACCGCATTCGGTCTTCTCGAACATGGCCCAGCGGCCCGCGCGCGGGTCCTCGCCGGCCTTCGTGCGCCGGGTGCACGGCCAGCAGCCGATCGAGGAGTACCCCTTCTTGAAGAGCTCGTTGACCGGCACGTTCCACCGCGCGATGTAGCGGTCGACGTCCGCCTGCGTCCACGCCGCGATGGGGTTGACCTTGACCTTGCCCTTCTTCGCGTCGAACGCCACCACGGGGGTGTTCGCGCGGGTCGGGGACTCGTCGCGGCGCAGGCCGGTGGCCCAGGAGTCGTAGTCGGAGAGGGCGCGCTCCAGCGGCTCGACCTTGCGCAGGAAGCAGCACTCGTCGGGGCTGCGGGCGAAGAGCCGGGGCCCGAACTCGCCGTCCTGCTGGCCGACGGTCATCCGCGGGCGGATCGAGCGGACGTTGACGTCCATCGTCCGGGCGACGGTGTCGCGGATCTTGAGGGTCTCCGGGAAGTGCAGGCCGGTGTCGAGGAAGACGACGTCCACGCCCGGCGAGACGCGGGAGAACAGGTGGGCGACGACGGCGTCGGCCATCGAGCTGGTGACGCAGAAGCGGTCGCCGAAGGTGTCGGTCGCCCAGCGGGCGATCTCCTCGGCGGGTGCGCCCTCGAGCGCCATGCCTGCGGCATCGGCGAGGGCCTTGAGTTCGGCGGCGGGTCGGCGGGTCGGGTCGGCGGGGGCGGCGGGCGCCCCGAGGGACACCAGTCCCAGGCCGACAGCGGTCACCACAGTCATCGGTTCACTCCCTTGGCGAGCAGTCCGTTGAACTTGACCGTGAAAACACGGGCGCAGGAGTGGCACTCCCAGGCACCGTGTGAAGCCTCGTTGGGTCGCAGGTCCTCTTCGCCGCAGTACGGGCAGTACAGCGGGGCCGATCTGGCGTCGCTCATCGCAGCAGCTCCTCATCAGCGCGGATCACCCAGTCGGCGAAGGACTCGCCGTCGCCGCGCCCCGCGAGGTAGTTGCGGGCGAGGCGCTCCACATAGCCCGGAAGCTCCTCGGCGGTCGCCTTGAGGCCGCGCAGCTTGCGGCCGAAGCCGGCGGTCTGGCCCTGGGCCATGCCGAGACCGCCGCCGAGGTGCACCTGGAAGCCCTCGACCTGCTCGCCGTGCGAGTTCATGACCAACATGCCCTTGAGGCCGATGTCGGCGACCTGGGTCCGGGCGCAGGCGTTGGGGCAGCCGTTGATGTGGATCGAGATGTCGGTGTCGAAGTCGCGCAGCTGCTCCTCGAGCCGGGCCACCAGCTCCTCGCCGCGGGCCTTGGTCTCGACGATCGCGAGCTTGCAGTACTCGATGCCGGTGCAGGCCATCGTGCCGCGGCGCCAGGCCGACGGCCGGGCCTCCAGCCCGATCCCGCGCAGGCCCTCGACCAGCGACTCCACCTTGTCGTCGGCGACATCCAGGACCAGCAGCTTCTGGTACGGCGTGAGCCGCACCCGGTCCGAGTCGTGCGCCGCCGCGAGGTCGGCCAGCCCGCTCAGCTGCGTACCGGAGGAGCGGCCGACGACCGGGGCCGCGCCGACGTAGTTGCGGCCGTCGGTCTGCTTGTGCACTCCGATGTGGTCGATCGGCTTGCCCGGCAGGTCGGCCGACGGTCCGTCGAGGAGCGCCCGGCCCAGGTATTCCTTCTCCAGGATCTCCCGGAACTTGGCGACGCCCCAGTCGGCGAGCAGGAACTTCAGCCGGGCCCGGGTCCGCAGCCGGCGGTAGCCGTAGTCGCGGTAGAGGCCGACGACGGCCTCCCAGACGTCCGGGATCTCCTCGAGCGGCACCCAGACGCCGAGCCGCTCGGCCAGCCGCGGGTTGGTGGAGAGGCCGCCGCCGACCCAGAGGTCGAAGCCGGGGCCGTGCACCGGGTGCTCAACGCCGAGCAGGGAGATGTCGTTGACCTCGTAGGGCGTGTCCGCCAGCCAGGAGATCGACGTCTTGAACTTGCGCGGCAGGTTGGAGTAGCGCGGGTCGCCGACGTAGCGCTCGAGGATCTCGTCGATCGCCGGGGTGGGGTCGACGACCTCCTCCGTCGAGACGCCCGCGACCGGGCTGCCCAGCACGACGCGCGGACAGTCGCCGCACGCCTCGGTGGTCTGCAGGCCGACCGCTTCGAGTCGCCGCCAGATCTCCGGCACGTCCTCGACCCGGATCCAGTGCAGCTGGATGTTCTGCCGGTCGGTGATGTCCGCGGTGTCGCGGCCGAACTCGGTGGAGATCTCCGCGATCGTGCGCAGCTGCGCGAGGTTCAGCGCGCCGCCGTCCACGCGTACGCGGAGCATGAAGTACTCGTCCTCGAGCTCGTGCGGCTCGAGCACCGCCGTGCGGCCGCCGTCGATGCCCGCCTTGCGCTGGGTGTAGAGGCCCCACCAGCGGAAACGCCCGCGCAGGTCCTGCGGGTCGATGCCCGCGAACCCGGTGTGCGCGTAGATGTTCTCGATCCGGGCCCGGACGTTGAGCGGGTTGTCGTCCTTCTTGATCCGCTCGTTCGGGTTCAGTGGCTCGCGGTGTCCGAGCGCCCACTGGCCTTCGCCGCGCGCCTTGCGGGGTGCGGGTGCTGGCTTGGTGGCCGGGGTGCTGTCCAGCGCCATGTCGGCGTTCCTCCAGATATTTCAGCCGTGGTGAGCGCGCTCAACGCGATCGGCCGCCTGGGAAGGCTCGCGACATCAGTGTCTGGAGAAGGCCGGCGCGTCTTGCGCGCCCGAAACAGAAGGTCGGGCGGCGTTAGGAAGCCGGACACATCGCGCTGCGGACACGGCCGTAGTCCACGTGGCGCCGGGCCACGAAGCGGCGGTCAACTGCAACGGTCATGTCGGTAAGCCTCTCACGCTGGACCCTTCTCGGCCAGCCCGGTCCAGATTGCGGGAGTGTGGCGACGGACACCGCCCGCCGGGCAGTGCCGGGCCCTCCCCGGCCTCGGCGGTGACCCCAGGCCACCGCCGGGCGGACCGGGCGGGACGGACGGCCGGCCTCGGTGCCGCCGGAAGCACCGAGCGGGACGGCCCCGGTGCCGCGCCGGCAGCTCCGGGTGCCGCGGGCAGCGTCTGCCGAGCGGGACCACCAGGACGGCCTCCGTGCCGCCGGTCGCTCCGGGTGCCGTGGTCAGCGTTTGCCGAGCGGGACCACCAGGACGGCCTCCGTGCCGCCGCCGGCCCGGTTGCGCAGCTCGATGCTGCCGCGCAGCTCGCCGGTGGCCAGCGCCCGGACGATCTGCAACCCGAGCCGCCCGCTGGCGTCGGCCACGAAGTCGTCGGGCAGGCCCCGGCCGTTGTCGGCGACCGTGACGTGCAACTGCTTGCGGAACCGGTGCGCGGAGACCACCACCTCGCCGGTCGGCGCCGGCGGGGTCAGCGAGGGCTCCGGCGGCGGGGCGTCCTCGTCCGGCGCCGGGAAACCGTGCTCGACCGCGTTGATCAACAACTCGTTGAGGACCATCACCAGCGAGGTCGCGATCTCGGCCGGCAGCACGCCGAAGGTGCCCTCGCGGCGCATCTTCACGGTGATCTCGGTGGCGGCCACCTCGGTCGCGGCGGTGGCGACCCGGTCGACGATGCCGTCGAAGTCGACGGCCTCGTCGCTCGACATCGACAGCGTCTCGTGCACCAGGGCGATCGACGCGACCCGGCGTACGGATTCCTGCAGGGCGACCCGGGCCTCGGGGGCGTCCACCCGGCGGGCCTGCAGGCGCAGCAGCGCCGCGACCGTCTGCAGGTTGTTCTTGACCCGGTGGTGGATCTCCCGGATGGTCGCGTCCTTGGTCATCAGCGCGCGGTCGCGGCGGCGGACCTCGGTGACGTCGCGGGCCAGCACGAGCGCGCCGATCGGCACCCCGGCGGGCATCAGCGGCAGCGCCCGGATCAGCACCGTCGCCCCGCGGGCCTCGACCTCCTTGCGCGGCGGTGCCTCGCCGCGCAGGGCGGTGAGGATGCGCTCGGCCGCGTCGGTGCCCTCGAGCGGGTCCGCGGCGAGCCGGCTGGAGAGCGCCGAGAGCTCCTCGCCGACCAGGTGGGCGTTGAAGCCGAGCCGGCGGTACGCGGACTGCGCGTTCGGGCTCGCGTAGGTGACCTTGCCGCCCGCGTCGAGGCGGATGAGGCCGTCGCCGACGCGCGGCGCCGACGTGGTCTCGCCCGGGTGCGCCGGCGGCGGGAAGGTGCCGTCGGAGACCATCTGTGCCAGGTCGTCGGCGGTGGTCAGGTAGTTGAGCTCGAGCTGGCTGGGCGTACGCGCGGTGGACAGGTTGGTGTCCCGGCCGATGACCGCGATCACCTCGATGTTCTCGTCCGGCCCGCGCAGCCGCACCGGGATCGCCTCGTGCCGGGCCGGCGTGTCGCCGTACCAGACCGGGTCGCCCTCGCGCCAGATCCGGCCCTGCACGTACGCGATGTCGAGGTGGGCGACCTCCGGGCCGCCGACGATCTTGCCGACCTGGTCGTCCTGGTACGCCGTCGACGAGGTGTTCGGCCGGACCTGCGCGACGCAGAGGAACGTGCGCTGGCCGGCGCCCCCGGACCGGATCGGGACCCAGAGCAGCAGGTCGGCGAAGGACAGGTCGGACAGCAGTTGCCAGTCGCCGGCGAGCCTGGTGAGGTGGTCGATGTCGGGTGGGCCGAGGTCGGTGTGCTCTTCGGCGAGATCGCGCAGCGTGGACACGGCACAAGCGTGCCACGCCCACACCGCGGGCTCACCGGATCAGAGCGTTGAAGTGATCTTCTTAAGGCCGCGCGGTGCGTCCGGGTCCTCGCCGCGGGCCAGCGCGAGGGCGAGCGCGAGCCGCTGCAGCGGCAGGATGTCGAGCAGCGGGGCGTAGCGCTCGTCGACGCTGGGCACGGCCAGCCGGCCGGACGCGCCGGGGATGTCGGCGGCGCCGACCGTCACGACGTCGGCGCGCCGCTCGCCGAGGCGGGTGACCACGTCGGCCATCGACCGGCCGCCGGGTCCGGCGCCGACGACCGCCAGCACGGGCACGTCGGGGTCGGCCATGGCGAGCGGGCCGTGCAGCAGGTCCGCGCCGGAGAAGGCCAGCGCCGGCAGGTACGAGGTCTCCATGAGCTTGAGCGCGGTCTCCCGCGCGGTCGGGTACGCGTACCCCCGGCCGGTGGTGACCAGGCGCGACGCGAAGCGGTAGCGCTGGGCGAGTTCGTCCGCGCCGCTGCCGCCGAGCGCGTCCTGCGCCAGCCGCGGCAGCTGCTCCAGCGCGGCCCGCTCCTCGGCGGGCAGCGTGCCGTCGCCGTTGCGGACGCCCTCGACGAGCAGGAGCAGCGCGAGCAGCTCGGCCGTGTAGGTCTTGGTGGCGGCGACGGCGCGCTCGTGCCCGGCGGCGACGTCGATGGACAGCTCGGCGGTCTGCGCGAGGGTGGAGGCCGGGTTGTTGGTCACCGCGAGGGTGAGCGCCCCGCTCTCGCGGGCAACCTTGAGCACCTCGGTGAGGTCCGGCGAGCCGCCGCTCTGGCTGACGCCGACGACCAGGGCGCCGGCGAGGTCGGGCCGCGCGCCGTAGAGGGTGATCGCGCTGGGCGACGCGAGACCCACCGGGATGCCCAGCCGGATCTCGGTCAGGTACGCGGCGTAGAGGGCCGCGTGGTCGGAGGTGCCCCGGCCGACGAAGACGGCGTGGCGTGGGCGCCGCTCGGCCACCTGGGCCGCGACGTCCGCGATCGCCTTGGCGGGCGCCCCCTCCAGCAGCCGTGCGTAACCCTCCGGCTGCTCTGCGATGTCGTTCGCCATGCCCTGGCCTCGCTGAGTCACTGAACCGTCCCCTCGTGCGCACTCTCGCTCATTTCATGCGCAGTCTTGCACGTAAGTGCTTCCAATCGCAACGTTTCGAGCATCAGCGCGCACAACTCGCGGACTGACATATCGAGATTCGTCGCCTAGGCTCGCGTCGTGGCACACGGGGTGCCAGGCAGGAAAGGCGTGGTCATGGATGACTCCCGGCGTTCCGCCGACCGCGACCTCGAGCAGGCCCGAGCGGCCCTCGAACGCGGTGAGATGCACCACGCCGCCGATCACCTGGCCGGCGCGATCGCGCACGCGCCGACCCTGCCGGAGACCCATGAGCTGCTCAGCCGCCTCGCCGCCCGCGCCGACGGCGGCCTGGAGCTCTTCCCGCTCGAGCAGCACGCGTTCGTTGGCACCGTGGTGGCCCGGGCCCACCTGCTCGCCGCCGCGGGCCGCCCCGAGGACGGCCTGCCGCTGCTGGTCGCCGCGAGCGGGCACACGCCCGGCGTCGACTGGGCCGGCGTGCCCTGGGTCATCGCCCCCGAGCTGGGCGTGCGGATGGAGCCCGGCCTGCTGGCCCAGATCGTCATGCAGCTCTGCACCGCCATCGGCGACCCCGCGCCCGACGCGGGGCGCGAGGCCCTGCGCCCCTACCTGACGCTGGTCCGCCACGCCGTCGACGCGCACCCCGAGCAGGCCATGCTGCTCGGCGCCGGTTCCGCGCTGGCCCGCCGGCTCGGCGAGACGAGCCTCGCGGTGCAGTGGGCGGTGCGCGGGGCCCGGCTCCGGCCGTCCAAGCTGGCGGAGATCTGGCTGGGCTACGCCTACCGCAGCGCCGGCCGCATCCCCGAGTGCCTGGCCGCCCTGCGCCGCGCGGTCATGTACGACCCCGAGGACCTCTCCGTCTACGCCGACATCGCCGGCACCCTGGCCGACCACGGCCGCCTCGACGACGCGCTGGCCTGGGCCGACCGGGCGCTGGCCAAGGATCCGGAGTTCGACTGCGCGGTGCACACCGCGCACCGGCTGCGTTACCGCGCCGACGGCGACCTCGCGCACCTGGTCCGGCTCGCCGACTTCCAGCGCGACCACCCGGACGCCACCCACGAGCACACCGACCTGGCCGACTGCTGCGCCGACCAGCCGTGGCTGAGCCGGGTGCCGACCGCGCCCACCATGACCACCGACCCGGCCCGGCCGCCGTTCGCCGCGGGACGGCCGACCGAGGCGGCCGTGCAGCGCCTGCACCGGCTCGCGCACCCGTTGTGGCCGCACCCGCCGGCCGCCTACGACGCGGCGCTGGGCTTCGTGCTGGTCGAGCCGGAGGATCTGCTGGCGCTCATCGCGCTACCGCCGGCGGCGCCGGACGACGAGGTCGGCCGGGCGCTGGCCGCACACGACCCGGCGCTGTGGGCGCGCTGCGCCCAGGTGTGGGCCTGCCTGGGGCTGCTGCACCACCGCACGGACGAGCCCTGGGCCCGGTCGGCCCGGCGCCGGATGCTCGTCGACCTGGCCGATGGCGGCACCGATCAGATCACCGAGGCGGCGCTCTTCGCGCTGGTCACCAGCGCCTGGGTCGAGCCGGACGCGCGGGCCGACGTGGCGGCGCTGATGACCCGCCGGCTCGGCGAGGTCGCGGCCGCCCATCACCCGATCGCCTGGTCGGTGGCGCACCTGGCGCTGACGACCCCGGATCTCGAGCCGAACGTCCGGGAGCGTGCCTCGGCCATCGTGCTGGCGGAGGAGGACTTCACGGCGCCTCCGGTGCCGCGCCAGCGCCGGCTCGGCGTCCGCCTCCGGCGCTGGCTGTCGGGCCGCGCTACTCGATGACGGCGATCAGGTCGCCTTCCTGGACCACGTCACCCTCGTTGACCGCGAGCTGAGCCACGACGCCGTCGGACTCGGCGAGCACCGGGATCTCCATCTTCATGGACTCGAGGATCACCAGGGTGTCGCCCTCCTCGACCTCGGCACCGGCGGCGGAGACGACCTTCCACACATTGGCCACCATCTCGGCTCGGATCTCATCGGCCATGGTGAAGTCCTCCTAGTCGGCGCTACTCGGGTGAACGGTATCCAATCATGGGGGCGCCGTGCGGGCATATGGGGCGTGCCGGGGCGAGGTTCCGCAGCGGTCTACCATCGGCGGGTTGACGCGAGCACGAAACGGAGATCGATATGGCGAAGAAGTCTCGTAAGAAGAAGGCCCGGAAGAAGAGCGCTGCCAACCACGGCAAGCGCCCCAACTCCTGAGCCGTGGACAACGAGAAGGGCCGGAAGCGTTCGCTTCCGGCCCTTCTTCATCGCTGTCGGTCTCAGGGTAGGTACTCGCGGGTCTCCACCTCGACCACGTATTCGCTGAGCTTGCTCCGGAGCCGCTCCCGCAGCTCCTGCGGCGCGGTCTCGTCGCCGCAGCAGCGGGCCACGAGCGCCTTGACCTCGTGCTCGATGCCGTATTCCCGCAGGCAGTCCGAGCAGTCGTCGAGGTGCTTGTGGATGAGCTCCCGCCGGTCATCGCTGCACTCCAGGTCGAGGTACAGGTAGACCTCGCTGATCACTACGCTGCAGTCGGTCTTGTGCTCGTCGTCGTTCACGTCGCTCACGCCTCCTTCGCGGCGCTCGCGCCGGAGCTACGGGTGATGCCACGGTCGGCGGCGTACTGCTCGAGCATCTTGCGCAGGTTGCGCCGCCCGCGGTGCAGGCGGGACATGACCGTGCCGATCGGCGTGTTCATGATGTCGGCGATCTCCTTGTACGAGAAGCCCTCGACATCAGCGAGGTAGACGGCCAGCCGGAAGTCCTCGGGCAGCTGCTGCAACGCGTCCTTGATATCGCTGTCGGGCAGCTTGTCCAGCGCCTCGGTCTCGGCCGAGCGCAGGCCCGCCGAGGTGTGCGACTCGGACGAGGCGAGCTGCCGGTCCGAGATCTCCTCGGTCGGCGCCTGCACGGGCTGACGCTGCCTGCGCCGATAGGAGTTGATGTACGTGTTGGTGAGGATGCGGTAGAGCCACGCCTTGAGGTTCGTACCCTCCTCGAACTGGTGGAAGGCCGAGAAGGCCTTGAGGAAGGTCTCCTGCACCAGATCCTCGGCGTCGGCGGGGTTGCGCGTCATGCGTAGGCCCGCCGCATACAGCTGGTCGACGAACGGCAGCGCGTCCCGCTCGAAGCGCGCGCGGCGCTCCTCGGTCTTCTCGCTGCGTTCGGTCCGTTCCGTCCGCTCTGCTGGCGTCACCCGTGCTTCTCCCCTCGACCGCCACGCCGAGAATACGGGTTGTCCCTCGCTCGTAGATTCAAAAACCGCCGGTGTGCTGACCCTCACCGATGATCGGACGGGCGCCGGGGCCGCCGCGGGCCACTCGGGCGAGCGCAGCACGCCGCGCATCTGACGAGCCCGCAGAGCGTCCTGCTCCACGGATCCGATTTCGGCTCGCACTTTCGGGTACCCCTTCCGATACACAGCCTTCCGGCTGGTGCAACGGCGACGGTGCTGTCCGCATTCCGACTCAGCGGGCCCAGCTGTTGGCCGTCAGCCAGGCGGCCACGATCTCGGCCGTTCCGGCAAGATCACGGCGCAGGTCGTGCACCGCGCCCGGGCGGACGGCGACCCGCACCGGGCCGCCCGGTTCCGGGACGCCGAAGGGGTCCCGGTCGCCGTTGACCACCAGGGTCGGCACATCCGACGGCAGTTCGGCGGCGCGGCTGCGCTCCGGCCTGCCGGGCGGGTGCAGCGGAAAGGCCAGGGCGAGCACGCCGGCCGCGCCGAGCGCCGGCGCGGTGCGGCAGGCGACCCGGGCGCCGCTCGAGCGACCGCCGACGATCAGCGGGAGGCCGTCCGCGCGGATCTCGCGCACCACCGTCGTCCAGGCCTCGTCGAGGTGGCCGGCGGGCGCGGGCGCGCGCCGGCCGGCGACCCGGTAGGGCTGGGTCACCAGCGCCACCCGGACCCCCGCGGCGACCGCGACGTCGTGCACCGCCGTCAGGTCGGGCGCGTCGACGCCGCCCCCGGCACCGTGGCCGAGGACGAGCAGACTGACGGGCGCGCCGGCCGGGTCCGTGATCCGGATCCCAGCCGGCCCGCGCGGCGTTTCGATGAAGGAGTTGTGCACAACTCCCATTGTCTAGCGGCTTATCGGCACCAGCGTCAGCAGGCGACGATCTTCCTCGTCCGGCCCGTCGTCGACCTCCGCGCCGTCGGGCTGCACCCGTTCGCGCCAGGCGACGAGCATCGCCCGTCGCTCCCGGGGCGTCGTCCCGCCCCAGACTCCGTGGCAGTCGCCGACCTGCAGCGCCCAGGCCAGGCATGGCCCCTGGACGTCGCAGCCGCCGCAGAGCGAAATAGCGCTCTCCGATGGTTCGTTCGGGGCCGGAAAGAACGTTTCCGGATCGACCGTCCGGCAGGCGCCGCGGGTCCGCCAGGCCTCGTCGGACCTGCGTTCCTCGATCGCGCTGAGCAGCCTCGGGTCACGCCTTGCGATTGCGACCTCATGCGGCCGCGGCATTCGAGCACGTGTCATCAGCCCACCTCCCCCGTGGGTGCCGGTAGGGCCGTGACGGGCGGTCCGCACCGTGCGGACCGACATCACACCGGCGCTGGTTTCTATCGCACGGAGGAAGATCAGAACAAGGGTCTTATCTATCTCGCAACAAAGTTTGCAGATAGAAGTGCCTGCATTTGCGGCATAACGACCCCCCGCTTCGTCACGAAGCGGCAATTCAGACACGCGATCGACACCACATTTTCGCTCAGAACAGGGTCGCCTCCGCCTCGATCACCGGCTCGGGAGCCGTCAGCAGCTGCGGGCCGTTGTTGCGCACGTTGCCGACGTCGGGGCGGACCGGGCGAACCTCGATCGCGGCAAGCTCGGCGGGCGACATCGGCCGCAGCAGATCGGCCGCGTCACCGCCGCCGGCCAGCCACCCGGACCAGCGCTCGCGCGGCAGGATCAGCGGCATCCGGTCGTGCACGGCGGCGAGGCCACCCAGCGCGGTGGTGGTCAGCACGCTGCAGGTCAGTGTCTGCTCGCGCCACATCGTCCAGATGCCCGCGAACGCGAGCACCGACGAGTCGGCCGGCGTCATGTAGTAGGCCTGCCGCTTGCCGCCGTCGCGGACCCACTCGAACCAGCCGTCGGCCGGCACCAGGCAGCGGCGGCGCTGGAACGAGGGCGCGAACGCCCGCGACGTCGCCACGGTCTCGGCGCGGGCGTTGATCATCCGGGCGCCGGTGCGCGGATCGTCCGCCCAGGGTGGAATCAGGCCCCAGCGCGCGGTGTCGACGACCCGGGCGTCGTGGCGCTGCGACATCCGGACCACCGGCACCGGATCGGTCGGCGCGACGTTCCAGCTCGGCCCCAGCTCCTCCGCGACGGCCACCGCGTCGAAGAGCAGGCTGAGGTCGGCCTCGCTCCGCGTCGTCGCGTACCGCCCGCACATGGCAGCGACCCTACGCCGGTCGTGTCTTTCGTGTTGCCCCGCGCGGGCTGTCGTACCCGACCGGCAGAATGGGGGCCGTGACTACTCAAGCGCGCCCGTGGACGGCTCCCGTCGCCGGCTCCGCGGTGACGAGCACGGTGCGGCTGCCGGGGTCGAAATCCATGACCGCGCGGGCCCTCGTGCTGAGCGCGCTCGCCGACGGGCCGTCCGAGATCCGCCGCCCGCTGCGCGCCCGCGACACCATGCTCATGGCCGCGGGGCTGCGCGCGCTCGGCGTCACGGTCGACACCGGCTCCGACGAGTCGTGGCGGGTCGAGCCGGGGCCGCTGCGCGGCCCGGCAAGCGTCGACGTGGGGCTGGCCGGCACGATCATGCGTTTCCTGCCGCCGGTGGCCACGCTGGCCGACGGCACGGTGACCTTCGACGGCGACCCGCACGCGCGCAACCGGCCGCTGCGGCCGATCATCGAGGCGCTGCGCGCCCTCGGCGCCGACATCGACGCGTCGCCGGCCGGCGGGCTGCCCCTGGTCGTCCGCGGCACCTCCCAGCTGGCGGGCGGCGAGGTGATCATCGACGCCTCCGGGTCCAGCCAGTTCGTCTCCGGGCTGCTGCTCTCCGCGCCCCGCTTCGCCAAGGGGCTGGTCCTGCGCCACGTGGGTCCGCCGGTCCCGTCCGCCCCGCACCTGCGGATGACCACGCACATGCTGCGCGCCGCCGGCGCGTCGGTCGACGAGAGCGTGCCCGACGTGTGGACGGTCGAGCCGGGCGCGCTGCACGGGCGCGCCTGGGACATCGAGCCCGACCTGTCCGGCGCGGCGCCGTTCTTCGCGGCGGCCATGGTCACCGGCGGCGCGGTCACGCTGGCCGGCTGGCCGCGCGACAGCTGGCAGCCCGTCGGCCGGATGAGCGAGCTGCTCACCGCGCTCGGCGCCGAGGTCAGCCAGGGCGACGACGGCCTCACCGTGCGCGGCACCGGCGCGCTGCACGGCATCGAGGCCGACCTGTCCGAGGTCAGCGAGCTGACCCCGGTGATCGCGGCGCTCGCGGCCCTGGCCGACTCGCCCACCGCGCTGCGCGGCGTCGCACACATCCGCGGCCACGAGACCGACCGGATCGCCGCGCTCGCCACCGAGCTGAGCAAGGCCGGCGCCGGCATCGTCGAGCACCCGGACGGGCTGGAGATCACCCCCGGCCCGCTGCGGCCGTCCGAGTTCGAGACCTACGCGGATCACCGCATGGCCCACGCGGCGGCGGTGATCGGCCTCGCCGTCGAGGGCGTGCGCCTCACCGACGTAGCGTGTACCTCCAAGACCCTGCCCGAGTTCCCCGAGCTCTGGGCGCATCTCGTGACGGGGAGCTGAACCTGCCGGCCAGACAGCGTGAGTACGACGAGGACGACGTTCGGATCAGACCGGGCCGGTCCTCGCGCCCACGCACCCGGACCAGGCCCAAGCACGAGGACGCCGTCGACGCCCTCGTGATCACCGTGGACCGCGGCCGCTACGGCTGCGTGCGCGAGGACGCCGAGCACCTCGACGAGCTGATCACCGCCATGCGGGCCCGCGAGCTGGGCCGCAAGTCCGTCGTGGTCGGCGACCGGATCGCGCTGGTCGGCGACACCTCCGGCGCGCCGGGCGCGCTGGCCCGGATCGTGCGGATCGCCGAGCGCACCTCGGTGCTGCGCCGCACCGCGGACGACGACGACACCACCCCCGAGGGCCGGCTCGAGCGGGTCGTGGTCGCCAACGCCGACCAGTTGGTCATCGTCAGCGCGCTGGCCGACCCGCAGCCGCGGACCGGCTTCATCGACCGCTGCCTGGTGGCGGCCTACGACGCGGACGTCGAGCCGCTGCTCTGCCTCACCAAGGCCGACCTGGCGGGCCCCGCGGCGGTGCTCGACTACTATGCCGAGCTCGACCTGCCCTACGTGCTGGTCAAGCCCGACAGTGACCTGACCGAGCTGCGCGACCGGCTGGCCGGGCGGATCTCCGTCATGGTCGGTCACTCCGGGGTCGGCAAGTCCACCCTGGTCAACCGGCTGGTCCCGGACGCGCTGCGGGCGGTCGGCGTGGTCAGCGCGATCGGCAAGGGCCGGCACACCTCGACCAGCGCGGTGGCGCTGCGGCTGCCCCGGGTCCGCAAGAAGGGCGACCCGGGCTGGATCATCGACACCCCCGGCATCCGAAGCTTCGGGCTCGCGCACGTGAGCGCGGAGAGCCTGCTGCACGGCTTCCCGGACCTGGTCGAGGGCACGGTCGACTGCCCGCCCAACTGCGGGCACACCGCCGGCGACGCAAACTGCGCCCTGGACGCCTGGATCGCGGCGGGCAAGGCGGACCCGCGCCGCCTGGCCTCGTACCGGAGGCTGTTGAGCTCGCGTGCCGGCGAGCCGGACGGCCGCGATCAGATCGAGTGACGCGGGCCGGGGCGGGCCCGCCCTTCGGCGCCCGGGGTGACCGGATCGGCTAGCGTGCCCGCATGGCCTCGTATGCCGATGATCTTTCCCTTGCCCACCTGCTCGCCGACACCGCCGACTCGATCTCCATGGCCCGGTTCCGCGCGCTGGACCTGCACGTCGAGGCCAAGCCCGACCTGACGCCGGTCTCCGATGCGGACACCGCCGTCGAGCGGGCGATCCGCGGGGCGCTGTCGCGCGCCCGGCCCCGCGACGGCGTGCTCGGCGAGGAGTTCGGCGTGTCGACCCCGCCCGCGGGGCAGGGCAACCGGCACTGGGTGATCGACCCGATCGACGGTACCAAGAACTTCATCCGCGGCGTGCCGGTCTGGGGCACCCTGATCGCCCTGATGGAGGGCGAGCGGCCGGTCGCCGGCCTGGTGTCCGCGCCCGCGCTGGGCCGGCGCTGGTGGGGCGCGGCGGGGCACGGCGCCTACGCCGGCCGGCACCAGCGGGCCGCCACCAGGATCTCCGTCTCCGCCGTGCGGAAGATGGGCGACGCCAGCTTCTGCTACGCGAGCCTGCCGGCCTGGGAGGAGGCCGGCCGCCTCGATCCGATGCTCGACATCATGCGGGACGCCTGGCGCAGCCGGGCCTACGGCGACTTCTACGGCTACATGCTGCTCGCCGAGGGCGCCGTCGACATCATGGTCGAGCCCGAGCTGTCGCTCTGGGACGTGGCGGCGCTGATCCCGATCGTCACCGAGGCCGGCGGCGCGTTCACCGACCTCGACGGGCAGCGCGCGCCGGGCGACGGAAGCGCCATCGCCACCAACGGCCACCTGCACGAGGAAATTCTCGGACGGCTGGGCCCACCCGCGGCGGAAACCCAGGCAACTTCGTATGAGTCACCAAAAAGCCTGACGCACCGATTGCCCTGAAGGGCTCCCCGGGCTGGTCTATTCTCGCCGGGTGATGTCGTCGGGCTGGCTCTACCTCGCTGCGATGATCGCCGCGTATGGGGTCGCCAACCTGCTGCAGTCCATGGCTGCGGCGCGTACGACCGTGCATCACACCTTCGACCCGCAGCTTCTGGTCCGGCTCGCCTGTCACCGCACGTACCTGCTCGGGCTGTTATGCCAGGTCCTCGGCTTCGTGCTGGCCTTCCTCGCGCGGCGGGACCTGCCGCTGTTCCTGGTGCAGGCCAGCGTCGCCGCCGGGCTCGGCGTGACCGCGCTGCTCGGCGTCCTGCTGCTGAAGTGGACCCTGCCCGTCGCGGAGGTCGCGCTGCTGGTCCTGCTGCTGGCCGGGATCACCGCGCTGGTGCTCTCCGCCAAGCCCGCGCCGTCCAGCCCGCTGGGGGCGGCGGGGATGGTCGGGCTGGCCGTCACGCTCCTGCTCATCTCGGTGATCGGCTTCTTCGCGGTCCGATTGCACGGGGTGGTCGGCTCGGTGGCGCTCGGTTCTCTGGCCGGCATCGCCTTCTCGGCGGCGGCGATCGCGGCCCGCCCGCTGGCCAACGAGCACACGCTCGGGGGCTTCGGCACCAATCCGCTGCTCTATCTGCTGGTGGCCCACTCGCTCGTGGGTCAGTTGCTGCTCGGGCTGGCCATGCAGCGGGGCTCGACGACCGCCGCGGTGGCCGCGATGGACGCCGCCGGCGCCGTGCCCGCGGCCATCGTCGGCCTGTTGTGGCTCGGCGATCAGATCCATCCGGGCCGGGAGTGGATGGCCGCGGTCGGCTTCGTGGTCACGCTCGGTTCGGTGATCGCCATGACCCGCTACGCGGAGCCGCAGCACCACCACGCGACCGCGCGCCCCCACTCCGGCCGGGCAAGGGGCAGCACGCGTCTGCACCCCGCGGGTCGCTGAGGTGCATGAGTCCGGGACCACGGGGTATGACCAGCCCGGGACACTCCGGACCGAATCGGGCATATAGTCCGAGAAATCGCGCAATGGGACACCCTCGCGCCAGAATGCGAGGTCGGCCCGCGTTATGCACAATGGAGCGATCATGCCGAGCGAGGTCCGACACCTGGTGGACGGCGGGCAGACCTATCCGGTCGTCCGGCTGGCCGGGGTGCTCGACGCGGTCACCGCGCCGCTCGTGCGATCCGTGCTGCTCGATGTCCTGGCCGGCCAGCCGGAGGCGGTCGTCGTCGACGTGGCCGACCTGAGCGTCCGCGATCCGGCCGCGGTCGCCGTGCTGAACGAACTCGCCGCCGAGGTCGTCGACTGGCCGGGCAGCCGCCTGGTGCTCTGCGCGATCCCGGAGGGCGGGTCCTGGAGCGGCACCGGGCTGCCGGTCCTGCCGACCCCGGCGGACGCCTTCACCGCGCTCGGCGCCCCGGCACCGGGACACTTCCTCAACCTGGCGATGGAGCCCCAGGTCGGCGCGGCCCGGCGCTCGCGAGAGCTGGTCAGCGAGGCGTGCGGCCGCTGGCGGCTGCCGGAGCTGGCCGGGCCCGCCTGCACGGTGGTCACCGAGATGGTCAACAACGTCGTCGCGCACGCCCGCACGCCGATGACGGTCCTGCTCGGGCTGCACGGCAACGCGGTGACGGTGGCCGTGCGCGACCACTCGGCCGGCGTGCCGCGCTTCACCGGCGACCCGGTGCCGGTCACCTCGTACGGGGGCCGCGGCCTGCTGTTGATCGACTCGATGTCCCGGCGCTGGGGCAGCCTGGCGCTGGCCGACGGCAAGGTCGTCTGGGCGGTGCTCGACGGCGAGCACGAGCAGCCGACGGAAGTCTCCAGCACGGGCATGGCCGGGCACCGCCGCGGGTAGATTGCGGGACATGCGAGACAACGACTACCCGACCGAAGTCTCCGACCCGGAGGCATCCGGCCTGCCCGAGACCGCCGACGACGACTCGAACGCGTACGACTCCGTGACCAGCACCCGGTGGGCCGACGGCGCCGATCCCGCCGCGCTGCCGGGCGTCGGGCCGGGCGGCTCCAACCGCTTCGGCGACACCCCGGCGGAGGCGCGCCAGGGCGAGTCCCTCGCGTACCACCTGCGCCAGGAGGAGCCCGACGTCGGCGCCAAGGACCCGTCGCCGGACGCCGACCACGCGTACGACGAGACCGTCGAGGACTCCGAGCAGCTCCGCTTCGACGCGGACGTGTGGGGCGCGAGCCCGACCTCGGACCCGAAATCGGCGGTGTCGCTCTACGACGACGGCCAGTTGGACGAGGAGGCGCCGCAGCCGGTGGGCCGCCTGGTCGCCACGGACGAGGGCTACGGCTTCGACGACGAGGCCGACAGCGTCGCCTACGACGCCGGCGCGGCGGGCGGCGGAGCCAGCGCGGAGGAGCTGGCCATGCACGAGACCAACGCCCCCGACTACCGCTAGGGGCGCCCTAGTCCAGGCCCTGCTCGATCGCGTATCGGGTCAGCTCGACCCGGTTGTGCAGCTGCAGCTTGCCGAGCGTGTTCTGGACGTGGTTCTGCACGGTGCGGTGGCTCAGGACGAGCCGCTCGGCGATCTGCCGGTAGGACAGGCCCTTCGCCACCAGGCGCAGCACCTCGGTCTCGCGCTCGGTCAGCTTCGGCGTCATGCCGTCGGCCGTCGCCGGCTCGACGGCGAGCCGGCGGAACTCGCCGAGCACCAGGCCGGCCAGGCCCGGCGTGAAGACGGTGTCTCCCGCGGCGGTGCGGCCCACCGCGTCGAGGAACTCGGCCTGCGCGGCGGACTTCAGCAGATAGCCGCTCGCGCCCGCCTTGACCGCGTCGAGCACGCTCTGCTGCTCCCCGCTGGCCGAGAGCATCAGCACCCGGACGCCGGGAACCGCCTCGAGCAGGCCGTTGATCACCTCGACGCCGGAGACGTCCGGCAGCTGCAGGTCGAGCACCACGACGTCGGGGCGCGCGGCCGCGGCGATGCGGACCGCCTGCCGGCCCTCGCCCGTCGTGGCCACCACGTCGTAGCCGGCGGCCGTCAGGTCGCGGCTCACGCCCTCACGCCACATCGGGTGATCGTCGACGACCATGACCCGCGTTCTGGGTGCGTCTGTCACGGGCTCAGCCTATCGACGCGGGAGGGTGAACTCGACCTCCGTACCCTGCCCCGGAGCCGAGATGATCCGGACCGTGCCGCCGAGATCGATGATCCGGCCGCGGATCGACTGTGCCACGCCGAGCCGGCCCTGCTCCTCCGCCTCGGCGAGCCGCTCGGGCGCGATGCCGCAGCCCTCGTCGCGCACGCTGACCGTGACCTCGGCCGGCTCGTCCTCGACCAGCACCCAGGCCTTCGTGCCGGGTTCGCAGTGCCGCACCACGTTGTCCAGCGCCGCCGCGACCGCCGCGGCGAGCTCGGCGGCGACGCGGGCGGGCAGCCGGACCGCTCCGGCCGGGGCCGCGACCGAGACCGTCGCCGACGCGTACGGCTCCAGCAACGTCATCAGGTCCGCCTCGGCGTGCTCGTCCTGGTGTTCGGAGCTGCGGCCCGTGACGAGGGTGCGCAGCGCCGCCTCCTGCTCGCCGGCCAGCCGCGCCAGCTCGCCGGCCTCACCGTCCAGCCCGGCACCGCGGCGCTTGACCAGGGCCAGCACCTGGAGCACCGAGTCGTGGATGCCGCGGGCGAGCCGCTCCCGTTCCCTGGTCGTCGCCTCCAGCTGGATGGCGCGCTCGAGCCGCTGCTGCGACACCTCGGCGAGCCCGACCAGGTATCCGACCGCGGTCGCGGCCAGCACCATCAGCACCGTGCCGGTGAACGCGGCCTGGTCGTAGTGCGCGCGGACCATCAGATCGGTGGCGCCCATGGCCAGCGCGGCGGTGATGCCCCAGCGCCGGCCGCCCGCGACGGCCCACGCGATCACCGGGGCCACGTGCCAGGCCACCGCGAGGGTCGGCCGGCCGTCCTCGAGCGCGGCCCGCCCGACCACCCAGACGCTGGCGGTCATCACCGCCATGGTGATGAGCAGGTCGGCGATGAGCAGCGGGGGCCGGCGGCGGCCGGGCACGGCGTACGCGTACGTCGTGAAGACCGTCCAGCCCGCCATCACCGCGAGCACCGGCCAGGCGAGCACCGGCCGCTCGTACGCGCCGACGTTGCGGACCACCAGGACGGCCACGTACACGAGCGCGGCGATCCGGAACACGGCGATCGCACGCCAGAGTGGGGTCTGCAGCCCACTCGATTCCGTCATGCGGTGACGATCCCACACCGCGGCCGGCCGGGCGGGATCACCGGGCTCCACCGCCGTCGATGACCGGCCGGCGCCGCCGCGATCAAAAACGGACTCCAAGGCACGCCCGCATTCATTTCGATCGTCTCGGCGGCTCGAATTCTGAATCTTCGTTTAATTTACTCCGGCCCATCTTGACGTTTCGACGCAGATCTTCTTAGGTCTCTGCTGACGCATCAGCACCTTTGGCCCCGGAGGTATCCCCGTGCCGCGACACAGCCTGCCGCAGCAACCCACGTGGTTGCGCCCTCGACTCGTCGTCGCCTTCGTGGTCGCGGCGGCGGGACTGACCACCGCGATCTGGCTGCCGACCCGCAACGACACCGCGGACGCCTCGGAGCGCAACCGCAACTCCGACGGCTTCCGCGGGGACCGCGACCGGGCCCAGTCGCTGAGCACGTTCGACGACGACTTCGACGGCGGGCGCGGCAGCACCGTCGACCCGGCGAAGTGGTCGCTGAACACAGACCGGGCCGACAACGGGCTGGCCTTCAGCGAGAGCACCCGCAACGCGCGGCTGGACGGCGACGGCAACCTGACGATCATCCTGCGGCGCCAGGACGGCGGCGGGTTCTCCTCGGCCCGGCTGCTGAGCAAGGCGACGCTGCGCGCGGCCTCCGGGCACGCCGAGGCCCGGATCAAGACGCCTGAGGGCGACGGCACGCGGCCGGCCTTCGAGCTCATCGGGGCGGGGCGGCGCAGCTTCGGCTCGTTCGAGGTGCTGACGGAGCCGCTCTCCGACGACTTCCACACGTACGCGGTCGACTGGACGCCCGACGGCGCGACCCTCTCCGTGGACGGCGAGCAGGTCGGCGAGGCCTCCACCGAGAGTGGCCTGGGCACGGATCAGCCGTTCCGGGTGGCGCTGAGCCTCGCCGTCGGCGACGACCGGTCGGGCACCGGCTTCCCGGCGCGCATGGTGATCGACTCGGTCAGCTTCTCGGCCGCCGGCGCCACCGCGCCGCCGACCACCGCACCCACGACCGAGCCCCCGGCGGAGCCGACGGCCACGCCCACCACGGCGGCACCCACGACGGCACCCACGACCGAGCCGCCGACCGCCGCACCGACCACCGCCGCCCCGACGACGACCGCGCCGCCCACCACGCCGCCGACGACCGCGCCCGCCACCAAGGAGTGGGCGCCGTTCACCGATTACGTGGCCGGACAGCTCGTGGTCTTCAAGGGTGTCGAGTACCAGGTGCTGGAGACGCACACGTCGTTGCCCGGCTGGGAGCCGACCGCGCTGCCCAATCTTTTCAAGAAGTTGTAACAAAGGGCGCCTCCGGGGGTTCCGGAACCGGTCTCTATTGACTGGTGACGGTCTATCTGTAAACACTGCTAAAAGTGTTAACAACCTCTTCCCCCGGAGGCCTCATCCCCATGCGTAAAACCCGAACGCTCCTCGCCGCGGCGGTCGTCGCGGTGACCCTCGCCGGAGGCCTGGTCAGCGCCTCCCGCAATGACAGCGCCGACGCCGCCATCGGCGGCATCACCTGGCAGGACGAGTTCAACGGCGCCGCCGGCGCCCCGGTCGACGGCTCGAAGTGGAAGTTCGACATCGGCGGCGGCGGCTGGGGCAACAACGAGCAGGAGTACTACACCAACTCCACGAGCAACGTCTCGCAGGACGGCCAGGGCCACCTCGCGATCACCGCGCGCAGGGAGAACCCGGCGAACTACCAGTGCCACTACGGCACCTGCCAGTACACGTCGGGCCGGATCCTGACCGCCGACAAGTTCAGCCAGCGCTACGGCCGGTTCGAGGCCAGCATCAAGGTCCCCAAGGGCCAGGGCATCTGGCCCGCGTTCTGGATGCTCGGCGGCGGCAACTGGCCCACCACGGGCGAGATCGACATCATGGAGAACGTCGGCAACCAGCCGAACACGGTCTACGGCACCGTGCACGGCCCCGGCTACTCCGGCGCGGAGGGCATCGGCGGCAACCGCAACATCGGCGCCCCGCTCAGCAACGCCTTCCACAACTTCTCCGTGGAGTGGTCGCCCAATCTGATCGTCTGGTTCGTCGACGGCAGCGAGTACTTCCGGGTCACCCCGGCCAGCCTCGGCGGCGACCAGTGGGTCTTCGACCACGCGTTCTTCATGATCCTCAACGTGGCCGTCGGCGGATACTGGCCCGGCTACCCGGACGCCAGCACGGTGTTCCCGCAGACGATGCTCGTCGACTACGTCCGCGTCTCGGCGTGGACCGACGGCGGCACCACGCCGCCGCCCAGCGGCAGCACCGCGCTGCGGTCGAACTTCAGCAACCGCTGCATCGACATCCCGTCGGGCAACGCGACCGACGGCGCCCGGCTCCAGCTGTGGGACTGCAACAACACCTCCGCGCAGAAGTGGTCGTTCGAGAGCGACGGCACCGTCCGGGGCCTCGGCAAGTGCATGGACCCGGCCGGCGGCGCGCTGGCCAACGGCACGCCGATCCAGCTGGTCACCTGCAACGGCAACCCGGTGCAGCGCTTCACCCTCTCGAGCACGGGTGACCTGGTGAACGTCTCCGCCAACAGGTGCGTCGACGTCAAGGACTGGAACAGCGCCAACGGCGCCCAGCTGCAGCTCTGGGACTGCGGCGGCACCACGAACCAGAAGTGGACCAAGGCCTGACCCAGGCCGTATCCCGACGATGGCCGGCGGCAGCAGACAGCCGCCGGTCATTCGTTTGCGCTTGATCGCTAAAGTCCACCGGGGTCGCCGCCCTCGCGGCGCACCGAAGCCTGCGAACGGACTGCCTGATGCGTGGACGCGATCACCACTTCGTCACGAACGTGACCTCGCTGCTGATCTGTGGCCTATTGGCCGGTATCGCGGTGGCCGCGGCCGCCTTCCCCGCGGTGGCCATGTCCGGCCTCGCGGCCAAGGCCGGCAGCGAGGGCTTCGCGAGTCTGCCCAGCGAGCTCAAGCAGGCGACCGCGCCGCAGCTGACCCGGGTGCTCGCCTCCGACAACAAAACGCCCATCGCGGTGTTCTACGACGAGTTCCGCAGCGATGTCCCGCTCAAGGACATCTCGGTCAACATGCAGAACGCGATCGTCTCGGCCGAGGACCACGAGTTCTACAAGCACAACGGCGTCGATCTCAAGGGCGCCGCCCGCGCGGCGGTCAGCAACAGCGGCAAGAAGAACTCGAAGCAGGGCGCCTCGACGCTGACGATGCAGCTCGTCCGCATGTCCCTGTCGTACTCGGCGACCACCCCGCAGGAGGTCGTCGACGCGACCAAGGACACGCCGACCCGCAAGATCACCGAGATGAAGTACGCGATGCAGATCGAGAAGGAGCTGACCAAGCAGCAGATCCTCGAGCGCTATCTCAACGCGGCACCCTTCGGCAACGGCGCGTACGGCATCTACGCCGCCAGCCAGGTCTACTTCCGCAAGGCGCCCAAGGACCTCACCGTCCCCGAGGCCGCGCTGCTCGCCGGCATGGTCAAGGCACCGACGGGCTTCGACCCGACCACCGCGATCGGCTACCCCAAGGCGCTGGACCGGCGCAACTGGGTCATCGGCAACATGCGCGACCTCGGCTACATCACGCCACAGGCGGCGACCGACGCCGTCAAGGTCAAGCTCGGCCGGACCACCCAGCGCACCGGCAACGGCTGCGCAGCCGTGAAGTCCAACAGCTGGGGCTTCTTCTGCGACTACTTCTACCGCTGGTGGCTCGGCCGGCCCGAGTTCGGCTCGAACTCGTACGACCGCGAGCGCCGGCTCAAGAGCGGCGGCTACCGGATCCAGAGCTCGCTCGACCTCAAGGCGCAGGCCGCGGCCCGGGAGAACATCGCGGATCAGATCGGCATCAAGGACCGCGACGCGCTGCTGCTCGCCGCCGTGCAGCCGGGCACCGGCCGGGTGCGCGCGCTCGCCGCCAACCGCCGGTTCAAGCTCGACGACGGCCACAACAAGCTGTCCTCGGACCCCGCCAAGAAGAAAAAGAACATCCGCGGCAGCTACCCGAACACGACGAACCCGCTGCTCACCGGCGGCGGCGACATCACCGGCTACCAGGCCGGCTCGGTCTTCAAGATGTTCACCATGGTGGCCGCGCTCGAGAACGGCTTCCCGCTGGCCTACCCGATCAACACGACGTACCGCTACAAGTCCGGGTACCGCGACTCCGGTTCGCCGGCCGGGTGCGGCGGCTACTACTGCCCGTCGAACGCGTCGAAGAGCGAGAAGGGCCCGTACAACATGTGGACGGGCTTCGGCAGCTCGGTCAACACGTACTTCGTCCCGCTGGAGGAGCGCGTCGGCGCCGACAAGGTCGTGGACGTGGCGGAGCGCTTCGGCATCCAGTTCCGGGCGCCACAGGACCAGGACCTGGCGACGCATTACGCGAAGGACTGGGGCGCGTTCACCCTCGGCGTCTCGGCGTCGACCCCGCTGGACATGGCGAACGCGTACGCGACGCTGGCCGGCGACGGCAAGTACTGCACGCCGACGCCCGTTCAGCAGATCACCACGCATTCCGGCGAGAAGCTGGACGTCGGCAAGCCGAACTGCCGGCAGGTCGTCGACAAGGACGTGGCCCGCGCGGCCCTCGACGCGGCCCGCTGCCCGGTCGGTGACTCGGCCCAGCTCGGCAGCTGCCACGGCTCGACCGCCGGGGCCGCCCACGGCATCGTCGGCCACCCGATCTTCGGCAAGACCGGCACCACCGACAACGACAAGACGGCGTCGCTGATCGTCGGCACCAGGACGATGGTCGTCGCCGGGTACCTGGTGAACCCGGACTACCAGAATCACCCGTACCGGCTACGCCACGACGTGGTGAACCCGGCGGTCGAGAAGACCCTGCGCGACGTCATGAAGGGCAAGCCGCGGCTCCAGTTCAAGCGGCCGTCCGGCGACAAGATCGCCCAGGGCGAGCAGCACTCGATCCCGGGCGTCGAATGCATGAGCGTGGCTGCCGCGACCGCCCGGCTGGAGAATGCCGGCTTCACGGCGACGCCGGGCGCCGAGGTCGAGTCGGGCTGCCCGAAGGGTCAGGCGGCCGGGACGGAACCCTCGGGCCGGACCATCAAGGGCGGCTACGTCAGCATCCAGATCAGCAAGGGCACGAAGGAGAAGGACAAGCCGGGAGGGAACACGCCGGGCGCCCCGCGCTAGCGGATCGAGAAGTCGTCGCCGTAGACCTGCCAGGTCAGCGGGGTGTTCAGGTCGAGGTTGGAGTCGCGCAGGAAGGCTCGCTGCGCGGTCTCCACCCGGGAGACGTCGCTGTGCGCCGGCTCGGTCCGCATCTCCGCGACCCGCGCGTCCAGGAACGCGTTCAGCCAGTCGATCTCGTTGCCGGACTGCTCCTTCGGGACCTGCGCCTTGCCGAGTGCCGCGGCACGGATGCTGCGCAGGCCGGACATGCCGTGCATGACGGCCGCGTCGTAGTAGGCGAACTGGCCGAGCGCCCGCAGCCCGTCGGCGGTGGCCAGGGCGACCGCGGGGTCGAAGTACATCCGGTCCCGCTCGTCCTCCTGCGTCTTCTGGAAGACGGGGTCGGCGGCGGCGGCCCGCCACGCGTCCGGGTAGCCCGGGTCCAGACCCGCGTGCGAGTCCGACCCGTCCACCGCGCGCAGCGCCGGCAGGTACGGCGCCAGCTTGTTGCCCGGCGACCGCCTCGTGTACTCGGTCACCAGGGCCAGCATGTCCGAGGTGCCGGAGGTGAAGCCGACGATGCCGCCCGTGTAGCCGCGACCGTCGTGCAGGTCCTCGATGTAGTCGAACTCGCCGCGCCAGTCCAGCGTCGAGTTCTCCGCGCTGGAGACGAGCTGCAGCGCGGAAGCCTTCTTGTCCGGGTCGTGCAGCCCGGCGGCGAGCGACGCCGCCGGCAGCGACCCCTCGGCCGTCCTGGTGACCGGCGCGGCCGGGCCGGGACCGTAGCTCTGCATCTCATACAGCGTGTAGCCCTGCGGCGTGCCCCGCTGCAATCCGAGCACCCGCAGGTACCGTCCGGTGCCGTCGAGCATCTTCAGGTCGTCGGTGCCGCCGTCGCCGTCCGTGGTGGCGTAGAGGTCCCGCCAGGAGGCGGCGTCGTCGGAGACCTGGACCCGGTACGCCTTCGCGTACCCGCCGTCCCAGTGCAGCTTCACCCGGGTGACGTCCTGCGCGTGGCCCAGGTCGACGAGCAGCCACTGGCTTCCGGCCGCGGTGGTGGCCGCCCACCAGGTGCTCGCGAAGCCGTCGGTGGCCTTCGCGGCGTCGTGCCCGGCGCCGGTCACGGACGACGCGAGGATCGGGCGTCCCTTCGAGAGCAGCACATCGGGGGCCGCGTCGGCCGTGACCGAGATGACCAGCGGCAGCGTGCACACCGCGGCGATCCCGGTGCCCAACGCGATCGCCTTGGCACGGATGCTCACCCTTCCAAACCTAGGCGGGTGAGATCAGCGACGTTTACGGTTCCGGGAAATCAGGACCACCGTCAGGACTATGCCGCCGACCACCGCGAGGCAGCACAGGCAGCCGAAGAGACCGACGAATCCGAAGCCGCCGCGCCGCCGGTACCTCGCCGCCTCGACGGCCACGTCCGACGCGCCGTTGCTCGCGGCCCAGGCGTGCACCGGCACGACCAGGGTCAGTACGGCTCCCGTCGCCGCAGCGCCGAGCCGGGTCCACCACTTCACCGCAGATGCCATGCCGTCCATCTTGGCGGATCGCCGCAAGACCTTGTTGCCCGGAGCACCCCCCGACAGGGCAGGGTAGTAGCAGCGGAGTCGAGCGAAGGGACCAGAATGGACGCAGATCTCACTGCTCTTGCCGAGGCGCACGGGGTGGCCACCTGGTATGAGGACTGGCACCGCGAGCGGCGCGAGGTGGCGACGGAGTCGGTGATCGGCGTGCTGGGCCTGCTCGGCGTCGACGCGACCTCACCGGCGGCGATCGCCGAGGAACTGGCCGCGATCCGCACCGCCCGCGAACGGCGCCGGCTGCCCGGCACGGTGATCGTTCGGCGGGGCACGACCAGGCCGCTCACCGGCACGATCCACCTGGAGGACGGGTCGCTGGCGCGGGCCGACGGCCGGCTGCCGGACGACCTGCCGCTGGGCTGGCACCGGCTCGTCACCGCGGACCAGGACGTGGCGCTGGTCGTGGTGCCCACCGAGCTGCCGGAGCCGCCGGAGGCCTGGGGGTGGATGCTGCAGCTCTACGCCCTGCACTCCGCCGCGTCCTGGGGCGTCGGCGACCTCGGCGACCTGCGTACCTTCGTCGAGGGCAGCCGGGGCGCCGGGCTGATTCTGCTGAACCCGCTGCACGCCATCACCCCGACGCTGCCGGTGCCGCCGTCGCCGTACTCGCCGTCTAGCCGGCGCTTCGCGAACCCGGTCTATCTGCGGGTGGCCGACACCGCCGCGTACCGGCTGGCGGACCCGCCGCTGCGGGAGCAGATCGACGCGCTGCGCCCGGCACCCGCCGCGGACGGGCTCATCGACTACACCGCCGTCTGGCAGGCCAAGCGCGCCGCCCTGCGGCTGCTCTGGCCGCTGGCCGGCGAGGTCGACCTGGACGCCGATCCCGGGCTCACCGACTTCGCGACGTTCTGCGCCCTCGCCGAGGTGCACGGGCCGAACTGGCGAGAGTGGCCGGCGGAGTACAGGCGGCCGGACTCGCCGGCGGTGCGCGCGGCCCGCGCCGGCGACCAGGTCGGCTTCCACGTCTGGCTGCAGCGGCTGCTCGACGACCAGCTGGACGCCGCCAACCGGGCCGCGAGCGACGCCGGGATGCCGGTCGGGATCGTGCACGACCTCGCCGTCGGCATCGACCCGGACGGCGCGGACGGCTGGCTGCTGCAGGACGTGCTCGCCGCCGGGGTGCACACGGGCGCGCCGCCGGACGCGTTCAACCAGCTCGGCCAGGACTGGGGGCTCGCCGCCTGGCGGCCCGACCGGCTGATCGAGACCGGCTACGCCGCGTACCGGGACATGCTGCAGCGGATCTTCCGGCGGGCCGGCGGCCTGCGGGTCGACCACGTCGCCGGGCTCTGGCGGCTCTGGTGGGTGCCGCCGGGCCTGGGCCCCGCCGAGGGCACCTACGTCGACTACGACCCGGAGGCGATGCTGGGCATCCTGGCGCTCGAGGCGCACCGGGCCGGCGCCGTCGTGGTCGGCGAGGACCTGGGCACGGTCCAGCCGCTGGTCACCGAGACCCTGGAACGGATGAACATGCTCGGCTCGGCCGTGCTGTGGTTCACCCGCGACTACCGCAACGACCCGACCGAGCAGTACCTGCCGCCGGCGGCGTACCCCCGCAACGCCCTCGCGACGATCTCCACCCACGACCTGCCGACCGCCGCCGGCTTCCTGGTCGGCGAGCAGGTCCGGGTCCGCGCCGCGCTGGGCCAGCTGACCGGCACGCTCGAGGAGGAGCACGAGTACGCCGACAAGGACCGGGCCAAGCTGCTGTTCCGGCTCACCGAGGAGGGCCTGATCACGCCCGACACCCCGCCCGAGGAGATCATCGTGGCGATGCACGAGCTGCTCGCCCGGACCCCGTGCCGGTTCGTCACGGCGTCGCTCTACGACGTGCTGGGTGAGCTGCGCCAGCCGAACCTACCCGGCACCTCGGACGAGTATCCGAACTGGCGGATCCCGCTGACGGCCGGCCTGGAGGAGATCCTGGCCGACCCCCGGGTGGCCCGGATCGCCGAGGTGCTCAGCACGCGGAAGGGCGCGGCCCGCTGAGCCTCGCCCGCCTCAGTACGCGAACGGCCCGGGCGGCGGGTCGTCGTCGACGGCGAAGAGCATCGGGTGTACGGCCAGCCGCTGGTCCCGTTCGCGGCAGCGCAGCGGCGGCAGCAGGGACGAGCGGTGCTCCGGGTGTTCCCGGCAGTGCCGCACGGCCCGGTTGATCGCGTCGCCGTGGTGCCGCCCGCCGCCGTACTCGCCGCAGCTCTCGCAGTCCCACCGCCAGTACGCGGGCCCGACGTCCGGCGAACCGTACCGGCGGATCTTCAACAGCGGCCCGGCCCGGTGCTGTGCCGCGGCGAGCACGGCCGCCATGTCGTCGGCGGGTGGCGGGCCGCCGGTCCATGGCGGACCGCAGCCGATGATCCCGGGCAGTGCGCTGGTCCCCGTACCCGACATCACTCACCTCCGCGTTGGTTGCTGGGCTCAGTGTGGACCGCACCCGCGGGCCCGGACCGCAGGTTTCACGTATGAGGGTGGCCTCGTTCACCCGCACTGGTACACCGCACACGCTCGGCACTCGCCGGGTTGACACGGTGTTACCGTGGTCGATCGGCTCCTTCGGCCCGCGGCGGCGCGTCCGTCCGGTGCGGACCCGCGCGCCGCGTCGCCTGAGCGAGGTGAACCCGGCACGTTTCCGCGGCGTCGCGACGTCCGCTGTGTCCAGATTGGGTGGCCGGGCGGGTGTTTCCGCCCGAGGCTCGCGCCGATCGAGGAGAGAACCCGTGCCGCCCAGCCCACACCTACCCCAGTACGACAGCTCGCCGCCGCCGGCGGCTCCGGACGCGCCGGGTTGGGAGGTGCTGGAGCTGGCGCGGCGCAGCGCCGAGGCGCATGCGACCTTCCAAAGGCTGATGACCGAGGCACACCTGGAGTACCTGCGCGTCACCGAGACCATCCTGACCGGACGTCTCACCACGCAGCCCCCGCCCACGGAGCCGGCCACGGAGCCGGCCACGAGGCCGGCCGACGGCAGCCCGGCGCAGGCCGCCGTTCCGGCGCAGCCCGACCGGCAGAGGTCGCTCACCGTCGCACCGCCGGCCGGACCGGCCCGTGGCCCGGGGCCGGAGGACCGGACGGCCGTCGTGCCGGATCCCCCGGTGGCCGCGATCGCCGCGGTCGCCGCGGTCCCATCGCCCGATCGCCCGGCTCCCACGGCCGAGGCCGGCGTGCTGGTGCGACCGGCACCGTCCTGGGTGGAGACCGGCCTGGGCGGGCACCCGCTGCCCGGCCTGGACGCCGGGCCGGTGCACATCGTCGACGGCGGCAGCGGCCTCGCCGCCGCGGTCGCGGCCGAACTCGCCGGGCGCGGCGTGGCCGCCGTGGTGAGCGACGGCCGGGGACCCGGCGGCGTCGTGCTCCTGAACGGCATGGCGGGCCCGGCGACCCCCGAGGATGCCATCGGCACCCAGCTCGCCGGCCTCCGGCTGGCCCGCGAGGGCGGCCGGCGGGGCGTCTTCGTGATCGTCGCGGACACCGTCGGCCGGCCCGCCGGCGCCTGGCTCGGCGGGCTGCGCGGCCTGGCCACGAGCGCCGAACCGGGACGAACGCCGGTGTACGTGGAGTGCGAGCGCGGCGCCCGCGGCCCCGCCGCCCTGGCCGTGCTGATCGCCGACGAACTCACCCGGGGCGCCGGTGCGCAGCGCGTCCGCCTGGCCGCGGACGGCACCCGCAGCATCGGCCACCCGGCCGAGGCCGAGCCGTCGGACTGGCCCGGGATTCTCCTCGGGCCGGAGCACCGGATCGGCGCGGACTCCGTGCTGCTGGCACACGACTGCGGCGTGGCCGTGGTCGACCTGGCCCGGGAGACCCGCTGCCGGTTGATCCTGCTCGGGAACACACCGCTCAACGAGGAGCCGCCCGGCCTGACCGACGCGCTCGACGAGCGGGCCATCCTCCGCAGGTTCGCCGCCGGGACGGGCGGGCCGGACGGCCTCGCCGGCATGCGGGCCCGGGCCCGCGCGCTGCTGACCGTGCGCGAGATCCGCGCCACGATCGAGGCCTGCGAGCAGGCCGGCGCCCGGGTCCGCTACCTGTGCGTCGACACCACCGAGGCGCTCTCCTTCGCCCTCGATCGCGTCCGGGCCGACTGGGGCCCGATCACCGGCCTCCTGCACGGCCCGGTGCTGACCCCGGCGGCGAAGTCCGACGTCGCGGCCGGCACGCAGCTCACCCACCTGGCGGCGGTGCTCGCGGCCACCGCCCGGGATCCGCTCGACACGATCGTGCTCTTCTCCGGTACGGCGGACCACCCCATGGTCGGCGCCGCGCTCGACCGGGTCGCCGAGGCCGAGCAGGAGCACCGCCCCGGCTGCCTCGTACGCTCGCTGACCTGGAACTCGCTGCGCACCGCGGTGGAGCCCGCGCGCGCCCGGCCGGGGACCGTGGCGGTGAACGCGGCGCGGTATCCCTGGATCGGCGATCACCGGCCGCAGGACGTCGCGATCCTGCCCCCCGCCGCCGGCCTGGGCTGGATGGCCGCGGCCGTGCGCGCGCTCGAACCCGAGGCCGTGCTCACCGGCTTCCGGGTGCTGCGCCCGGTCGCGACCGGGGAGCCGCAGACGATCTCGATCACCACCTCCGGCCGCGAGGTCTCGCTGGTCAACGGCGCCGGCGAGCCGTGCTACCGGGCCCGGTTCGGCGCGCCCGGCCGGGACCGCGAGTGGCGGCCCATCGGCGACCCGGCGCGGTTCGCCGGCAGCTCGGTCTACGCCGGCCGGCCGCTGTTCCACGGGCCGCTGCTGCGGTCGATCCACTCGCTGGGCGAGATCGGCCCGGCGGGGGTCGTCGGCACGGTGTTCGGCGCCGGGTCGCTGGGCTGGGCGGACGACGATCTGCCGGTGGACCTCGCGGCACTGGACGGGGCCGTGCAGCTCAGCGGGGTCTGGGCGATGGACGAACACCGCCCGGTGCTGCCGATGGGCGTGGCCGAGTGCCGGATCCACAGGTGGGGGCGGCTGCCCGGGCCGGCCCTGTGCGTGGTGGCCGACGGCCGGCGCGACGACCTCGGTGCCCGCTGCGACGCCGCCCTCGTCGGTCCGGACGGCGAGCTCTGGGCGGAGCTGCTCGGCATCGAGTTCGTGGCCCTCACGGCGGAGGCACCGGCACTCGGCGCGCCGGACCCGGCGAGCCGGGCATAACGCCGGACGGATCGGGCCCGTCGCCCGGTCCGGGTTCCCGCCACCCCGCCGCCGCACGGCAACCGACATACTGCTGCCGTGGCACAGCGCAGGCGGGGTGAGCGGCGGGTCGAGACCGTCGGCTCGGGAGTGGCCGAGCTGGTCGGTGACCCGGACCGGGCGTCGGGATGGACGCTGCTGCTGGACGGCGCGCCGCAGTCGCACGTCGACCTGGCCGATCCGACCCACCTCGAGTTCGAGTACATCCGCCGGATGGCCGCCGCGATCGACCTGATCGCGCCGCCCGGAACGCCGCTGCGGGTGCTGCACCTGGGCGGGGGCGCGCTGACCCTGCCGCGCTACGTCGCCGCGACCCGGCCCGGCTCCCCGCAGCGGGTGGTGGAGATCGACGGGCCGCTGGTCGAGCTGGTGCGCGAGGCGCTGCCGTGGGACGCGAAGGCCAAGCTGCGGGTCCGGGTCGGCGACGCCCGCGAGGCGATCACCGGCATGCGCGACGCCGGGTACGACCTGGTCGTCGTCGATGTCTTCGCGGGCACCCGCACCCCGGCGCACCTGGCGTCGGTGGAGTTCATCCGGGAGGTGGCGCGGGTGCTGGCGCCGGACGGCCGGCTGATCGCCAACGTCGCCGACGGGCCGCCGCTGCGCTACGCGCGTACCCAGGTCGCGACGATCCGGGCGGTGCTGCCGCAGGCCTGCCTGATCGCGGACGCCGCCGTGCTGCGCGGCCGGCGGTTCGGCAACCTGGTCGTGCTGGCCGGGCGGACGCCGCCGCCGGTGCCGGAGCTGAGCCGGCGGGTCGCCGGGGACTGGTTCCCCGGCCGGGTCGAGACAGATCTCGATCGATTCGCCGCAGGGCACGCGGCGGCGACAGACATCGACGCCGTTCCCTCTCCGGCCCCTCCCGAGGGACTGTTCAGCTCGCGCTCCTAGACCGGAGGGCGGCCCCGATTCAGCCGAAGGTGCCATCCGTCCCGCCGTGCGACATTTCAGCGCCCCACGACTTGTCTGTGCGCAGACGAGCCCGTCTAATCGAGGGATGCTGGACCGGCATTTTCTGTCTGTTTCCGGATCACCGATGCCCAGGACCGACCTGTTCGGCCCCCTGCAGGGCGGCGAGCGCGAGCTGTGGCGGGGCCGCTGCGCCGTCGCCGAGTACGCGTTCGACAAGGCCGCGTCCCTGCCCCGCTGGGCGCTGCCCGAGACGACCGAGGTCCTGGTCACCGATCACCGCGTGGCCTACGCGTACGCGTCCTCCGACGACGTCGAGGTGACCTCCGGTGAGCTGCGCTGGCTCTGGCCGCAGCACCTGCGGGTGCAGCCGGGCGAGCGGGCCGCGGGCCGGGCCGCCTCCGCGGCGCAGATCCAACTGGTGTGCGCCGCCTCCGACGGCACCTTTCCCGCGCTGGTCTTCGCGGGCGGCGAGCTGGCCACGCCCGGCGACGCCGACCGGCTGGCCAACCTGATCCGGCACGCGATCGCCCGCTTCCGGGTGGACAACGCCGGGCGCCTCGGCCTGTCGACGCCGCAGGCCCGGATGCTGTCGCGCCTGCTCATCGGCCCGGAGTTCAGCAACTACCAGGGCGGCGAGGGCCAGACTGTGACGTTGCTGGGCTCGCTCGTGCTGACCCGTCCCGACCAGCCCGCGGAGCCCGACCACGGCTCCGATGGGGACGACGACCGGATTGTGGCCGCCCCGGCCGAACGCACCAGGCGGCTGCGCGTCCGCCGTCCGGGCTTGGCCGCCGACGACGCCCGGGCGATCCGGGCCGCCGCGGCGGAGGCCGCCGCCCAGCTCGCCGAGCCCGGCCTGGCGACCCGCGCGGCCGACCTCGCGGCCCGGGTGGCCGGCCTGGTCTCGGGCTCGCCCGCTCCGGCCACCCCGGCGCCGGCCGCCGATGACACGCCGACCACCGACCTCACGGCCCGGGCCGCCAACGTGCGCCGCGCGCAGGCCCGCTTCACGGCGAACTCGGCGAAGGGCAAGGCCGGCGCGCGCCCCGAGCGCGGGATCGGCTCGCGGGGCAACCGCACCTGAGCCACCCGCCGGTCAGGCTCGGACGCTGAAGCACGAGCCGGCCCTGACCCGCTGGTCGTGCACCGCGTGCGCGCGGTGCAGCAACGCCATCAGCTCGGACTCCTGGCGGATCCGGGCCCGGTACCGCTCCGGCAGGCGCCGCAGGTGCGCCTCCTCGTCGACGAGCCGGTGGTAGATCTCGTCGCAGTACTTCGGGTCGGTCTCGATGTCGAGGAACTCCGTCGCGTGCCGGCGCGCCGCCGCGACGTACGTCTGTGCCCGGCCCTTCGGGCTGAGCAGCGAGGCGACCACGGTGATGACCAGTACGCCGACGATGAAGGCCAGCGACGTGCCGGTGCTGATCTCCACCACGTCGACGGGCTCGCCGGCGTTGATGAACGGCACGTTGTTCTCGTGCATGGCGTGCAGAATCAGCTTCACGCCGATGAAGGCGAGGATCGCGGCCAGCCCGTAGGACAGGTAGATGAGCCGGTCCAGCAGGCCGTCCAGCAGGAAGTAGAGCTGCCGCAGGCCCAGCAGCGAGAACGCGGTCGCGGTGAAGACCAGGTAGACGCTCTGGGTGAGGCCGAAGATGGCCGGGATCGAGTCCAGCGCGAACAGGATGTCGGTGCCACCGATGGCGACCATGACCAGCAGCATCGGGGTCAGCACCCGCTTGCCGTCCTGGACGGTGAAGAGCTTGTCGCCGTCGTACCGCTCCGAGGTGCGCAGGAACCGCCGGGCGATCCGGATGATCACGTTGTCCGCGGAACGGTCGTCGCTGTCGTCGCCCCTGAGCAGGCTGCCGGCCGTGACCAGCAGGACCAGGCCGAAGAGGTAGAAGACCCAGGCGAACGAGTTGATCAGTGCGGCGCCCAGGAAGATGAACGCGGTCCGGGCGATCAGCGAGAACACGATGCCGAAGAGCAGCACCTTCTGCTGATCGGCCCGCGGCACCTTGAAGCTGTTGAGCAGCACCAGGAAGACGAAGAGGTTGTCGACCGAGAGCGCCTTCTCGGTCAGCCAGCCGGCGAAGTACTGCGCGCCCATGTCGGGACCGCCGAAGGCGAACACGCCGAGGCCGAACAGCACGGCGATGCCGACGTAGACGGCGGACCAGGCGGCCGCCTCCCGCATCGACGGGATGTGCGCGCGCCGGACGTGGAAGTAGAAGTCGAAGACGATCAGTCCGGCGACGCCGACGATGGTCAGCGACCAGACCAGGCCGGACACCTGCATGACAACACGCTCCCAGGGAGGCCTCGGTCTTCGGCGAGATCCATCCTAGGGCCGATCGCGATTCACAGTGGACGACGTGCGGCCTACCGCCAGGTCGTCTCGTCGGTGACCGCGGCCTTCACCTGCGACTCGGTGAGGAACAGCGCGCCGGTCAGGTCGGCGCCACGCAGGTCGGCGCCGCGGAGATCCGCCCCGGTGAAGTCGGCCGTCCGCAGGTCGGCGCCGCGCAGGTCGGCACCGATCAGCACGGCACCGCGCAGGCTCGCGCCGCGCAGGTCGGCGCCGCGCATCCGGCGCCCGATCAGGTTCGCGCCGCCGTGATCGACGCGCCGGCTCCCGGCCCCGGCCCGGGCCAGGTCGCTGGCCTTCCGCAGCAGCGGGTTGACGCTGTTCCGGTACCCGGCCAGGTCGAGGGCCAGCAGCTCATCGGGGGTCCCGCCGGCGAGAGCCGTGGTCTCGTCCAGCGCCGCCTGCAATCGGGGCCGCAGCCGCCGCGCCGCGGGCAGTTCCAGCGCCTGGCTCACGTACCAGGCGAGTTCGTGAAGCTGCCGCATGACCGGCAGCACCGCGAACATCTGCCCGGCGATGCCGGGCGTGCCGCGCCAGTCCCGGCCGCCGAACGTCACCTGGGTGACCTGCTGGCCGGCGCCGAAGCAGTCGAAGACGACGCAGCCGCGGAAGCCCTTCTCGGGCAGCCGCTCGTGGATGCCGCACCGGAAGTCGCCGGCGAGGTTGGGGCAGGGACGCCCGGCGGGCTTGTCGAGGGCGAAGTCGGCGGACTTGGCGAAGGCGGGCGCGACGCAGCACAGCCCGGCGCACCGGCCGCAGTCCGCGCGCAGCTCGAGGGTGTCCACGTGACGACGGTATACGGGCTCCGTTTCGGGTTCGAAGTCCGAGATGCCGATTACCTCCCGTAACAATCCTTCCTGACTGAATGTAACAATGCGGCGTCCTAATGCCCACTAACCAGTCATAATTCACACCCATCCGGACGGGTGACTACATTCCGTAATGTTCACTACGCTCCGCTGGACCCCGATCCATGAGGAGACCCTGCTGATGCGTGCACGTAAGACGGCGATATTCACGACGATCGGCTGTGCTGCCGCTCTCGGCCTGACCGGCCCCGTGGCCGCGGCCGAGGCGGTGCCGACCATCTCGGCGCCGGCGAGCCGCACCGGGTTCGGACCGATCACCATCACCGGTACGGCGCCCGCGGGCGCGACGGTCGAGCTGTACGAGTCGGCGTACATCTTCAACGACTTCTACCCCTCGCCCGACTTCGTCAACGGCGACTTCGTCACCGCCACGGCGAACAGCTCGGGCAGCTACACCCTGACCCGGCTGCTCGACTCCGGCTTCCGCTTCTACGTGAAGGCGAACGGCATCGAGTCGGCGCGCATCTCGGTCGCGCTGGGAATCATCCCGACGATGACGATGAACGCCACGAACGGCACCGTCGACATCAGCGTCGGGGCCGACCCCGCCCAGCCCGGCCTCGACGTGCACATCCAGCGCGGCGACACCGGCGGCTGGACGGACGTCGCGGGCGGCGTCACCTCCGACCCGTCGGCCGTCTTCACGACGACCCTGACCGGGCAGGGCACCGGCACCAGGACGTACCGCGCCGTGATCGACGCCGACCGGGACAACAACCTGCTGGCCGGGCAGACCACGGCGGTCTCGCTCAACGTCGGCGGCGGAAGCGGCGGTGGGACCGGCGGTGGGATCTCCCCGACGCCCACGCCGACCCCGACACCGACACCGACACCGACACCGACCGCGCCGGCTCCGAAGACCGGCGACGTGCTGTTCTCGAAGATCGTCTACAACTCGCCGGGCACGGACACGGGCAGCAACACCAGCCTGAACGCCGAGTACGTCCAGCTGACCAACAAGACCAAGGCGACGATCAACCTCAAGGGCTGGACGGTCCGCGACGCCGCCGGTCACGTGTACACGATCACCGCCGACCAGCGGGTGGGCGCCGGCAAGACCCTCTACGTGCACACCGGCAAGGGCACGAACGGCAGGCCCAACTCGGGGCACCGCTACTGGAACCGCACCGGCTACGTGTGGAACAACGGCGGCGACACCGCGTACCTGCGTACCGGGAGCGGCAAGTCGATCGACTCCTGTAAGTGGGCCGCCGGCACGGGCACAACCTCCTGCTGAGCGGCCGCTCAGGTGCGGCCCTCCGGCTGGAGCCGGAGGGCCTGCCTTGTGGGTAGGGTGCCCGGGTGCCTGATCACCTGCCTGACTGCCCGTGCTGCGGCAACACCCTGTCCCCGGTCGACCTCGCGGTCCGCTCCGCCTGGCCGGACCCGATGCTCGCCCTCTCCGAGCCGGAGCGGGAGGCCACCTGGGGCAACCACCACCTGCGCCAGGCGGACGGCATCGGTGCGTTCGTCCGCTGCCTGATGCCGGTACGCCTGACCGGCGGCGGCAGCATCGAGTTCTCGGTCTGGCTCCGCGTCGACCCGGACGCGCTGCGGCACGCGCACGAGATCTGGGAGACCCCCGCGTACGCGGACCTGCGGCTGGAGGGCACCGTCTCGAACGGCATCAAGCCCTGGGACGACCTGCTCGGCGCTCCCGGCCGGGCCGAGGTCCGCGACCCCGAGTCGATCCCGTACCTGGTCGCGGACGAGGGCACCCCGCTGCACCGCATCCTGAACGACGAGTGGGACCGCGACGAGGTGCTGAGCCGCCTCACCTACGCCCTGCCCACCCCGGTGCGGCAGCGCATCACCGAGCGCTGGTCGCTGGAGCGCACGGCGGGCCTGGAGCTCCGCTGGCACGAGAACCGGCTCTACTTCGCCGGCCCCGGCCGCACGGTGCACCTCGACTCGCTGGGCCCGCCGCCCGGGCTCTCCCCCACCGAGGTGATCGCCGCGCTGACCGAGGACGCCCCGCGCGACCGCGACGGCGAGATCACGGAGGAGGACGGCGACATCCACCGTCAGGCCTTCTGGCGCCCGGCCCTCGAGGAGGGCCGCATCGTGCACAACCTGCACGGCTTCGTCGCCGTGCCGGGCGCGGTCCTGCACCTGGTCTGCGTCTACGAAGACCCGGACTCCCTGGCCTGGGCGCAGCGGGTGTGGCGCTCGGTCCGCCCCGAAAAGGTCTGAGCCCCGACCCCGTGCTAGCGTTACACAGGCGACGCGGGGTGGAGCAGCTCGGTAGCTCGCTGGGCTCATAACCCAGAGGTCGCAGGTTCAAATCCTGTCCCCGCTACAAATGAAGTGCAGGTAAGAGGCCCTCTACCCGGTCGGGTAGAGGGCCTCTTCGCATGCCGCGCCCTCCGCAGACGCGGAGGGCTCGAAAACACGGACGATGATCGATCTTGTTCAGGTCGCGCCAAGTTCAACTATTGGATGGGAGGCGTGCCTTGCACCACGCCGGCCTCCCATTTGGCGCCATCCTCCGCAGCCAGACGAACTTCCTGCGCACCGGACGGATGGAAGACCCGGTAAGCCCAGGGAACTCCGTCGCAGAGCGAATCGTCACCGCTCCCATTATTTGGGCTCAGATGGATCTGTCCTTTTCCGGAACAAGTTACGACGACCGTGTAGGACTGCCCTGAAGGATCGAACTTCGGAAGAGTCTCCGAACCCTTTCCGGAGCGGATCGGCAGCAGAACCTTCGCGCCGGACGGCAGCTTCAGGGGGCTACCTGGATCAGGGTTCGTGTCGGGCGGCGCCGATGCCGACGGCCCATCAGGCGCGGCGGCGGTCGGGGGTGAGGCCGTGTCCGCCTTGTCGCCATGGGTGCACCCCGACATGGCCGGGAGGCACAGCAGACCCACCACGAACGCTTTGTTGACCCGAAGCATCATTGCTGTCCACCCGTCAGGAGGTTCGACCTGAATATCACTTCACCTTGATCCAGCGCCACCGGATTGTGTACGGAGCGTGGCCCGAGCCGCTTTTGACGGTGCCCTTAGAACAGTTCGCATACAGCCAGTAAGTTTTCCACTTGAAGTTTTGACGCCAGATGCCGTACTCGGCCCGTGTGATGCGCCCGGCGCCGACCGTCGTGCGATGCGTTGTTCCGACAGTAGTCGACTTGCTCTTTGAGATACTTCCGTTGAGCGACGCCTTCACCTTCGAGAAGATGCCGGCGGACAGCTCCGCCTCCACGCCGACCGACAGCGCGTACGTGGTCGTACCGGCGGTGGTGACAACCACGGTCCAGTCATCTGACTGGTCATTCTGCGAGTTGTCATCGGTCTCGCGATACTTGATGTCGAAGGTGTTCTTCACCTTGCTCACGTTGTAGACGCGGTGCGTGGTGCAGTTGTCGCCACTCCAGGTCTTGTCCCAGGTGTCGAAGGGAAACGGATCGCCTCCCTCAGGATCCGCGTCCGGTGCGGGAATCAGATCCTCGTCACTCTCCTGCCAAATCGGATTTCCATCATCACCCTGGCCGACCGGCGTCGGATCGTCGGCATAGGCGGCGACCGCACCGGAACCTGCGAACATTCCTGCGGACAGAATCAGCGCTATAGCGCCCCGTTGAAGCAATTTTCGCGACACACTTCCCCCGTTTTCTTACGCCATATTCTGTTGATCAAACGTGATTAACATATTCACGCATCGATCCCCGCAGGTCAACAGCGCTTGAACATCCGAAGTGTCGGTAAAGCGATACAGGTCGGCAGTATTTCCATCGACGTCACCCCAACGCGGTCCTGCGAAATTGATCAACGTCTAATCCCTGTTCGCACTCTCGTCAGCAGCACCACGTCGCCCCAGAGATCATTTAGGCCCACGTGGTGCTGCCTGCCGTCACTGTCCGGCGCCTGTCGCGTTCATGCAGCGCTCGCGCTGAGCGCGCCGCATCGGTTGGATGCTCCAGTCCTGCAACCTGATTCCCGCCGAGGGCGGCAGCAGCGCTACAGACCTCTCACGGGCTTGGCACCCAGGCGGAAGCCGGCATCTGACCACCGGGCCCGAGTCAACGCGGGGAACTGCCCGCCGAACCCGAGCCACGGCTCCGTGTGTTCATCTCCGCGATCCCGATACGACCAGGGAGACCAAAAAGGCCCGCCCCCCGCTGGGGGACGAGCCTTTGGACTGCCACTTCTTCGTAGCGGGGACAGGATTTGAACCTGCGACCTCTGGGTTATGAGCCCAGCGAGCTACCGAGCTGCTCCACCCCGCGTCGGTAACAACAGCCTATCCTGCGGCCCGACCCACATGCAAAACGGGCCGCCGTAACCTGCCCCACACATGCTCGCGGCCCGCCGGTAACCCGGCGGGCCGCGCTGCTTGCGATCGGGTCAGCCGCCGCTGGCGGCCGGGACCGGTGTCGACGCGCTCGCCGACGGGTTCACCGACGTCTGGGCCACGGGGCCCTTGGGCGGCGTGGTCGCCACGCCCGCCGCCTTCTGCGCGTTCTGGAAGTTGGTCATCGCCACGTCCAGCGCCTGCAGTGAGGCGCCGTACTTCGCGAAGTCGCCCGACACCTGGGCGGCCTTCACGTCAGCGATGGCCTTGTCCAGGTCCGCCGCCGCCTGGGCCAGCTGGCCCGTGAGCACCGGCGGCCCGTTGCCCGCCGGCGGCGTCTCGGTGCCGGTCGGTGGGGTGGTCGTCGTGGGCTGGTTGCTCTTGCCCTGGGCGACGAGCTTGTCCAGGCCTTCCTTCAGGTTGTTGGCCAGCACGACGTAGGTGCCGCCGTCGCCGTACGACATCAGGACCTTCTGGAGCAACGGTACGGCGTCCTGTTGCCCGCTCTTGACGTACACGGGCTCGACGTAGAGCATGCCGTCGCCGACCGGCAGCGAGATCAGGTTGCCGAACTGCACCTGCGACTGGTTGCTGTTGGACAGCAGGGTCAGCTCCGAGCGTACGAGTGCGTTGTTGGTCATCCGCTGATGGACCTGCACCGGGCCCTGGATCGCGGTCTGGTCCGGCAGCTCGAGGATCTCCAGGCGGGGCTTGTTGTCGACGTACGACCCGGAGATCAGCGCCGCCAGGTTGTCCCGGTTGTTCGGGGTCACCGCCGACGTGAGCTGGAACCGCGTGTCGTCCTGCCCCGGCAGCTTCACGTTCAGGTAGAACGGCGGCTGCTTGACCTCGCTGTCGGGGTCGTCGGGCACGTTCGGCACCTGCCAGAAGTCCTGGCCGCTGAAGTACTCGTTCGGCTCGGTGACGTGGAACCGGGCCAGCAGGTTGCGCTGCACCTTGAACATGTCGGCCGGGTACCGGAAGTGCTCGGCCAGGGTCGGCGGGGTCTGCGCCTTCGGCGTGATCAGCTTGCCGCCGAACGCCTGGTTCCAGGCCTTGAGGACCGGGTCCTGGTCGTCGAACTCGTAGAGCGTGACCGTGCCGTCGTACGCGTCGACGGTCGCCTTCACCGAGTTGCGCATGTAGTTGATGTTGTCCCGGGCGAGCGCGACCGTGCCCCGGTTGGTGAGCTCGTCGGTCGTCTCCTCCTGCAGGTTGATCCGCTGCGCGTACGGGTACGTCGCCGCGGTCGTATAGCCGTCGAGGATCCACTTGACCCGCCCGTCGACCACGGCCGGGTACGGGTCGCCGTCGATGGTGAGGAACGGCGCGACCTTCTCCACCCGGGAGCGGGGGTCACGCACGTACATCAGGCGGGACTTCTCGTTGACCGCGTCGGAGAGCAGGAAGTTGCTCTCGGTGTTCTTGATCGCGAACACCAGCCGGCGGAAGAAGGAGCCGATCGGCACGCCGCCGGCACCGGCGTACGTGTAGCGCTCCTCGGCGTTGTTGTTGTTCGGCTGCGGCCGGTCGAACTCGGTCTTCTTCGACTCGTCCTTCTGGCCGACGATCGCGTACTCGGTCGACTGCTCGCCGAAGTAGATCCGGGGCTGCTCGACCTTGATCTCCTCGGTCGCCGAGGCGCAGCCGGGCTGCTGGTCGTCGCCGAGGAAGCCGGAGACGAAGTACGGCAGGCCGCCGCAGACGACCTGGTTGGCGGGGGCCGCCACCATGCCGTAGCCGTGGGTGAAGACCGTGTGCCGGTTCAGCCAGTTCTGCTGCTGGGTGGTCAGCGCGTTGTCGTTGATCTCACGAACGCCGACCACGTAGTCCTGCGGCTTGTCCTTCGTCAGCGTGTAGCGGTCCACGTCCAGCTTCGGGCCGAAGTCGTAGAAGCCGCGGACCTGCTGCTGCTGGGTGTAGGCCTCGGAGACCAGTTGGGGGTCTATCAACCGGACGTTCTGGGCGCTGGTGTCGGAGGCGAGCGTCGCCGGCGGTCTCGTCGATGACGCCGCGTACGGCCGGACCTCGGTTTCCGTGAGCCCGAACGCGGCCCTCGTGGCCTCGATCGACCGGGCGATGTAGGGCGCCTCCTTGTCCGCGAGGCTCGGCTGCACCTGGAAGTTCTGCACCGCCAGCGGGTAGATGCCGCCGATCGCCACCGCGGAGATGGCGAGCAGGGCCAGCGCGACGCCGGGCCAGACCAGGTTCCGCATCACCGCGTTGGAGAACACGATGATCGCGATCGCCACCACGATCGAGATGTAGGCCAGGATCTCCTTGGCCGGCATCAGCGCGTTGACGTCCGTGTAGCCGGCGCCGTACAGGCCAGGTGAGACGTGCTGCTCGAGCAGCAGCGCCCGCCGGTCCAGGATGTAGGCGATGGCCTTGAGCAGCACGAAGAACGCCACCAGCGTGGTCAGGTGCGCCCGCGCCGCCGCGGTCATCCGATCGCCGACGCCCTGCAGGCGTACGCCGCCGAAGACGTAGTGCACGGCGAGCGCGCCGATCACCGACAGGACGATCGCGGTGAAGCCGACGCCGAGCAGGTAACGCCAGAGCGGGTACTCGAAGATGTAGAAGCCGATATCGACCTTGAACTCGGGGTCCGGGGTGCCGAACGGCTGGGAGTTCTGGAAGAGCACCCAGTCCTTCCAGCGGCTCTGCGCGGACAGCCCGGCGAAGAAGCCGATGACCGCCGAGACGACCGTGATCCAGGTGCCGAGCCGCGGCTGGATGGCCATCCGGTAGCGCTCGAGCGTCGCCTGCTCAGCCGAGTGCGGCCGCAGCAGCGGGCGGAGCCGGTAGGCCAGGTAGAGGTTCGCTGCGATGAACAGCGCCATCGCTAGCCCGATGACGAGGAAGAGCAGCAGGCGGGTCACCAGTACGCCGGTGTAGACACCTGTGAAGTGGACCTCGTCGAACCACAGGTAATCGGTGTACGCGTCGATGGCCCAGCCGAGCAGCGTGAAAAGGAGGAAGACCCCCACCAGGACGCCGACGGTCACGCGACCGCGCCGGCTCATCCTCGGCAGAGGACTGTTACGCATGACCAACGTGAACCCCACAAAGTCGGACCGGTTTTTCACATTACGGGTGTAGCTCTGTTCCGTCTGGGGCGCCTGTGCCGATTGTTACGCAGCCGGGCACGGTTTGGGGGTGCCGCCACTGGTGAAGGTCTGCAGCGCGGCGAGAGCGTCGTCCACGGTGGCCACCTCCGCCATGGGCAGGCCGGGCACGGCATTACGCACGGCCTCGGCGCAATTGTCGGCCGGGACCAGGAAGATCTGGGCACCCGCTTCCTTGGCGCCGACCAGCTTCTGCGGGATGCCGCCGATCGGGCCGACGTCGCCCTCGTCGTCGATGGTGCCCGTACCGGCGATGATCTTGCCGCCGGTGAGGTCCTCCGGCTTCAGCTTGTCGATGATGCCGAGGGTGAACATCAGGCCGGCGCTGGGGCCGCCGATCTCGTCCAGGTCGATCTCGACGTCGAACGGGTGCGGCTGCTTCTTGTCGATGGCGACGCCGATCCGCGGCGGCTCGTCTTTCCCGGCGGCCTTCGTGGTGACGGTCGCGGTGCCGGTCTTGCCGTCCCGGAGGTAGCCGATCTTCAGCGGCGTGCCCGCCGGCTTGGCCTGCACCAGCTGGGTGAGCTTGTCGGGGGTCGTCACCTCGGTGCCGTCGACGGAGGTGATGACGTCGTCCTTCTGCAGGATGCCGGTCGACGGGCCGTCCTTGGTCACCTCGGTCACGAAGGTCTGGACCGGGTAGCCCAGCTTCCGCAGCGCCACGGTCACCGCGCTGTACTGCGAGGACTTGAACTCCTCGGCGTTCTGCTCCTCGACCTGCTGCTCGCTCTGGTCGGGCGGGTAGATCAGCTCACGCGGGACCACGGCCTGCTCGTCGCTGAACCAGCCCCTGATCGCCCAGACCAGCTCGACGCTCGGCTGCACGCCGACGGTGGTCAGCCGGAGCTGACCCTTTGAGGTCGAGGTGTCCGCCTTCGTCACCTGGATGACCTCTTTGCCGTTGTCCGAGCCGAGCGTGTTGACGGTCGGCCCCGGCTTCAGCACGACATAAGGCAGGGGGATGGCCATGACACCAACTGCCAGCAGTGCGGTGATCAGGGCGCCGAGAATTACCGTGACACCGCGACGTCTCATGCGCGTGACCGTACCAACCGATCCTGAGTTCTCTCTGAGCTGACACCGGCATCGGTCACGGAGGCCGCCAACGCGCGTACGGTTGGTACGTGCCTGATATCCCGTTCGGCTTCAGCCTGCCGGGCGCCCAGCCGCCCGATCCCTCCGACCCGCAGCAGATGCAGCAGTTCATGAATCAGCTGCAGCAGATGTTCGCCGCGCCGGGCAGTGGTCCGGTCAACTGGGATCTGGCCCGCCAGGTGGCGGCCAGCCAGCTGAGCGCGACCGGCGACCCCGCGGTGAACATGTATGAGCACAACGCGGTCTCCGAGGCCCTGCGCCTCGCCGACCTGTGGCTCGACCCGGTCTCCGCGCTGCCGTCCGGCGTCCGCGACGCGACAGCCTGGAACAGAAACGAGTGGGTCTACAACACGCTCGAGGTGTGGAAGAAGCTGTGTGACCCGATCGCGGGCCAGATGGTCGGCGCCATGGGCGACCTGGTGCCCGAGGAGGCCCGGGCCCAGCTCGGCCCGATGCAGTCGATGGTCGCGACGCTCGGCGGCGCGCTCTTCGGCGGCCAGCTCGGCCAGGCGCTCGGCCAGCTCGCGGCGGAGGTTCTCTCGGCCGGCGACATCGGCCTGCCGCTGGGCCCCGCCGGCACGGCCGCCCTGGTGCCGGCCAACATCAAGGCCTACGGCGACGGCCTGGAGCTCCCGGAGGACCAGGTCCGGCTCTACGTGGCGCTGCGCGAGGCGGCACACCAGCGCCTCTTCCAGCATGTTCCGTGGCTGCGCGCCCACGTGCTGAGCGCGGTGGAGACCTACGCGACCGGCATCACGGTCAACCGCGAGGCGATCGAGGAGGCGATGAGCCGCGTCGACCCGTCCGACCCGGAGTCGATGCAGCAGATGGCGCTCGAGGGCATCTTCACGCCCGAGGACACCCCGCAGCAGAAGGCCTCGCTGGCCCGGCTCGAGACGGCGCTCGCGCTGATCGAGGGCTGGGTGGGCCACGTGGTGGACAGCGCCGCGGGCGAGCGGCTCCCGTCGGTGGCCGCGCTGGGCGAGGCGTTCCGGCGCCGGCGCGCGGCGGGCGGCCCGGCCGAGCAGACATTCGCGGCCCTGGTGGGCCTCGAGCTGCGGCCGCGCCGGCTGCGCGAGGCGGGGGCCCTGTGGGCGGCGGTGACCGAGCACCGGGGTGTTGCGGGCCGCGACGCGCTGTGGGACCACCCGGACCTGCTGCCGACGGACGAGGACTTCGCGGACCCGCAGAAGTTCGCCCAGTCGCGGCTGGACTGGGACATCTCGGAGCTCGACAACCTGGGCAAGCAGGACGACGCCGACGAGTGACCTCAGCCGCCGAGGACGGCCCGGGTGTTCTCCCAGCCCTCGAGGGCCAGGTCGAGGGTGGCCAGGTCGGCCGGGCCGCGCAGCCTGCGCCAGTCCGCGGTCGACTGCACGTCGCCGGGGTTCGGGGCCGGCTTGCGCAACTGCGCGGCGGTTGCGGTGTCCAGGTCGTGGTCGGGCAGCCAGCCCGGCACCGGCAGCCGCGCCGCGACCCCCAGCAGGCCCGAGCCGCCGCCCGGCGCGACCGCCACGGGTCTGGTCGTCAGCGGGCGCATGAGCTTGCCGATGATCATGCCGGGCACGTCGGCCGCGTCGGCCGCGATGACCGCCGCCTGATCGAAGCCGTCGCCGGCGGCCGCGTTCAGGACGGGCAGCACGGTCGCCGTCGGCACGTCGAAGATGCGCATGCCGGGCCAGGCGATCTCCTCGGCCAGCGCCCGGTCCTCGGGGCACGCGGCGATGGCGGGCTCGGCCTGGGCGAGCATGGCCAGCAGGTCGACGACGTCCTCCGCCAGCGCGGTTCGCCATTTGAGCAGGTCGACACCGGGCGGACTCCAGCTCACCGGGGTAAGCAGCACCACTACGACACGTCTTGTCACCCTTGAAGGGTAGGTGTGTCGTCGGCCAGGACCAGACCGGTCGCCGCCGAGATGCCTTCCAGGTAGCCGCGGGCGCGCTCCGCCCTCGGGTAGCGGTTGACCAGCTCCCAGAACGACGCGTTGTGGCTCGGCACGACCAGGTGCGCCAACTCGTGCAGCAGCACGTAGTCGATCACCCACTCCGGCATCTCCTGGATGCGGTGCGAGATCCGGATCGTGCCGTCCTCCGGAGTGCACGAGCCCCAGCGGCCGTTCTGATTGGTCACCCACCGAACGCTCGCCGGCGCGATATCGTCGGCGTGGTCGGGTAAGTATCGGGAGATCAGGCGCCGGGCCCGGATCAGCAACTCGCTATCCGTATGCCTGATGCGCTCCTCCCGGGCCGCGAGGCGGGCGAGCATCCGCGCCACCCATTCGGTCTCCTCGGCACGCGAGAACCGATCGGGAATGAGGACGACGACCCGTTCGCCCTCGCGATAAGCGGACACCGTACGACGACGGCGCTGGCTGCGCCGCACTTCGACGTCGGGCTTGCGCGTCCTGGCCATTACCGGCTCGCGCGGCCCACAGTAGGGTTCACATTGCGACGTTAATCCGTCGGGGCCAGGTCACCGCAAGGGTAGAAGAAACGACACGCGCCCAAAATGTGAGCTAGATCCCGAAAGATCCGAAAATATTTTCCGCGGTCGCAACATGCCTCGTGGCATAACCTGCGGAAGGCCGGGAACGAGGCGGCCAAAACGTCCCTTTTCTTGCGTTCTGCAGCACTTCGTCGGCGTGTCCACCCCTATCTGCCCCAAAAGGGGCATCTGGACCGGCACACTCAGGCCGTCGACGACACCGCCGACGCCGCGCTGACATGGAATTGGCCGGACCTGGGTAGTGACCGCCCTAGCGGGGGTGGCCACATTCACTTGGTCGCGGAGCGGTCCAGCGCCGAACACAGATCGCGGCCTGTCGCCGCGAGCAAGGCACCGGGCCGACCCGGCCGACAACATGACGAGGAGGAATCGTGGCCGACAACACGTACAACGGCTACTGCGTTAAGTGCAAGGAGAAGCGCGACTTCCAGGGCACCGTCGAGGTCTCGAAGACCGGCATGAACATGGCCAAGGGCAAGTGCCCGGTCTGCGGCACGACGGTCAACCGGATCCTGGGCAAGGCCGCCAAAGCCTGATCGCAACCGGCACGACCGCGACGGGGGCGGCCACTGGTCGCCCCCGTCGGCGCGGGCCCCGCGTTCACCCGGCCGAGCCATAACCCGTACGCACTCAGACACGTTGAGTGAATGGCCCCCCGGCTTGCCTGTGGATAACTCCGGAATCTCTGTGGATAACCCTGCTTCCGGGCGAGCGGGCCTGTGGACAACAATCCCCAGCGCGTCCGCGTCATGACACCGTGTCACCTTATGAGCCGCACGCCGCTGCCCCGCCCCACCCTGCTGCCGGGCCTGCCGCGCATCTGGCGCGCATCGCACACCCTGCAACTCGGCCTCGACCCGCCGCGCGCCGTCCTGATCGACCTGCCCGAGCCGAGGGCCGCCGGGCTGCTCGACCTGCTGGACGGCTCCCGCTCGGAACGGCTCGCGCTGGCCCGGGCCGGCGCGTTCGGGATGCGCCCCGACGAGGCCCGCACCCTGCTCGACACGCTGCACGCCGCCGGCCTGGTGGTCCCGGCGCAGAGCCTCTTCCCGCCGGCCATGCCGGAGCGCCTGACCGGCGAGGCCGCCGCCCTCGCATACTCGCCCGGCGCCGCCTCCCCGGCCCGGACGCTGCGCCGCCGGTCCGCGGCCCGGGTCGTCGTCACCGGCCGGGCCCGCCTCGCGCCCGGGGTCGCCGTCGCCCTCGCCACCGCGGGCGTCGGCCACGTCCACCCCGACCTGACCGGCTCGGTCGACCGCCACGAGATCCCGGGCGGCCCGCTGAGCGCCGCCGACATCGGCCGGCCGCGGGCCGAGGCCGCGGCGGAGGCCATCCAGCGTGCGGCTCCGGGCACCGAAACCCGCACGGTACGGCGGGGAGCGGCGTCCCTGGTGATCCGCCTCGGCGGGGAGCAGCCCCCGGCCCCGCCCACGATCAGCCGCGCCCAGCGGCGTCAGCCCTGCCTCACCGCGACGATCCGCGAGGGCAAGGTGCTGGTGGGCCCGCTGGTGCCGGCCGCGGCGTCACCCTGCCTGGGCTGCATCGCCCTGCACCGCCGCGACAGGGAGGCCGCCTGGCCGGACGCGGCCGCCCCGCCGATGCCCACACCCGGCCCGGCCGAGCCCTGCGCCGCGGCCACGCTGCTCGCCGCGACGGCCTACCTGACGGCGGAGGCGCTCGCCTTCCTCGACGGCGACACCCCGGAGACCCTCGGCGCCGAGGTGGAGATCAGCAGGCCGGGACGCTTCCGCCGCCGCACCTGGGCACCGCACCCCGCCTGTCCCTGCGTCCGCCGCCCGGCATCAACCACAGACCGTAATCGGACTTTCGGCGCACAGATGACGGAAGGTCGCATCCAGGGCGGTCGAACTCCGTCACGTCGGTCACAATGATCTGGTGACCGACATCCCCCGGCGTGCGGCCTCCCGCACCGCGAAGCTCGCCGCCCTGCCCCTCGGCTTCGCCGGACGAACGGTGCTCGGGCTGGGCAAGCGGGTGACCGGCATCGCGACGGATGTCATCTCCGCGGAGATCCAGCAGCGCACCGCCGAGCAGCTCTTCAGCGTCCTCGGCCAGCTCAAGGGCGGCGCGATGAAGTTCGGGCAGGCCCTGTCGGTCTTCGAGGCCGCGATGCCCGAGGCGATGGCGGCGCCCTACCGGCAGGCGCTGACCAAGCTGCAGGAGGCCGCGCCGCCGATGCCGGTGGCAAGCGTGCACAAGGCGCTGGCCGAGCAGCTCGGCCCGGACTGGCGGGACATGTTCGCCGAGTTCGACGACACCCCCGCCGCCGCCGCGAGCATCGGCCAGGTGCACCGCGCGGTGTGGAAATGCCCGCCGGGCCTCGACGGCGACCTGCCGCAGACGCTGAACGTCGCGGTGAAGGTGCAGTACCCGGGCGCCGGCGAGGCCCTGCTCGCCGACCTCAAACAGCTTGGCCGCCTGGCCGGCATGTTCAAGGTCATTCAGCCGGGCATGGACATGAAGCCGCTGCTCAGCGAGCTGCGCGCGCGGATCACCGAGGAGCTCGACTACGCGATGGAGGCGGCCGCGCAGACGACGTTCGCCACCGCGTACGCGGACGACCCCGAGATCTACGTGCCCCGGGTCCTGGCCTTCGCGCCCCGGGTACTGGTCACCGAGTGGGTCGAGGGCACACCCCTGTCCAAGGTCATCAACGACGGCACCCAGGCCGAACGCGACGAGGCCGGCCGCCTGATGGCCACGCTGCACTTCTCGGCGCCGGCCCGCGCCGGCCTGCTGCACGCCGACCCGCACCCCGGCAACTTCCGCATCCTGCCCGACGGCCGCCTCGGCGTGATCGACTTCGGCGCGGTGGCCCGCCTCCCCGGCGGCCACCCGGAGCCGATCGGCCGCCTGGTCCGCCTGGCGCTGAGCGGCGACGCCGAGGGGGTGGCGGACGGCCTGCGCACGGAGGGCTTCATCAAGCCCACCGACGACCTCGACGCCGAGGCGGTGCTGAGCTTCCTGCGCCCGATGATCGAGCCGGTGGCGGTGGACGAGTTCCGCTTCACCCGCTCCTGGATCCGCGGCGAGGCGACCCGGCTGTCGAGCCCGAAGTCCCCGGCCTTCCAGCTCAGCCGCAAACTGAACCTGCCCCCGTCGTACCTGCTGATCCACCGGGTGACCCTGGGCTCGATCGGCGTGCTGTGCCAACTGGAGGCCCAGGCGCCATACCGGTCCATCCTGCAGAAGTGGCTCCCCGGCTTCGCCCCCGTCGCCTGACCACCCACACCAAGCAAGCGCCGGCAACCCCACGAAAGCCGGTGCGGCATTCGCCCGGCGGCGCTCGCCTATCGCAGCGGAAACGCGCCGGCCAGCGAATTACCCGGGTCGATGCGCGTAGGTCGCGGGCGCGTGGGCGACGATCGGGGCTCACCCGGCGGGGTGAAATCGGCGCTTGATCCTGGGAGCCCCTCCGGGGCGCGAGGACCACGGGCTGTGACGATTGCCGGGAAGGCGATTGCCGGGGTGGCGATTGCCGGGGTGGCGATTGCCGGGGTGGCGATTGCCGGGGTGGCGATTGCCGGGGAAGGAAAGGGGCCCGCCCGCGAATGACGCGGACGGGCCCTGCGGATTCATTGATCAGAGGCGTACGCCCAGTTCACGAGCGGCCCGGTGACGGGCCTCGATCGCGATCTGACGGGCGGGTCGGTGTGCCTCAGGGTGAAGGTCGGCCTGAGGCCGACGCATTCGTGCTCGCGAGAGCGCTTCTTGGATGAGTTTCACCTTCGAGGTTCCGTTCGTGTTCACGGCTATGTCTTCCGTCTCTTTGCTAAGGGGTGGTTGCTTGGTCGTGTTCTCAGGCCGCGAGGCGGACCGAGTTGCGGGACTCGAGACCGTTCGCGGCGAGCCGCTCTTCGACCTCGACCTGGAGCTCGGCGTCGCGAGCGACGTCGACCTTGCGGGGACGGCCACGGGGCCGCTTGCGCGGCACGACGGCGCCACGCTCAAAGATCTCGCCTCCCCAGACACCCCAGGGCTCGTTCCGCTCGACCGCACCGGCGAGGCACTCGACGCGCAGCGGGCAGTCCCCGCAGAGCGACTTGGCCAGTTCCAGCTGGGCCGGGGAGTCCGAGAACCAAAGGTCCGGGTCGAACTTCCGACAGGGCAGGTTTGCCTCAAGCTCGACGCTCACGTCGAGTGGGGCCAGCGCCAGACTCATAAAGCCCGGTCACCTCTCTCTTCTTCTCGATCTTCTGGATCGCGATACAGGTCGTGCACCGGCCGGTGAGCCGGCAAAAAAAATTAAGGCCGCGGATCCCGGTTACGGGTTCCGCGGCCTCGAGGTGAGCCGGTTGGTCTGTTAGACCGGCCTTCCTCGAGGCGGGACACCGCTGGCACCATCCGTCTTGCGCTTGGAGGTGCTGTTGCTGCCCACGAACCCAGTGGTCCCGTAGCTTCCATCGACGTCCACCAGAACCCGGACCAGCTCGGACTGAATCTGGGCCTGGTGCGCCTGCGAAGCCGGGGCCCGCTCAACGGCGAAGAGCGCCACGGGGGCGGACTCTTGCATCCACGAAGCGGACGGAGCGCAGGCAGCAGCGAGTAGCGTCGACGGTCGCTCGATCATGTGGTTGAGCTTCATCGGTGCCACCTCCTCCATCGCCTTGCGCTCGGATGTTTCCTCGGACCTGATGAACATGGTTTTAACCAGCGCTCATCTTGGTGTGCACTGAGGCTAAGCCCGCCCGCCCGGGGAGGGCAAACGAATTAACGGGTTAGTTTTCAAAGTTTTCTGAGCCGCCGCCCGCGGGGCTGTCGCCACTCACCAGAGCGAACACCGCGGCCCCGTACTGGCCGAGTTTGCGGGGGCCGATCCCGGCGATCGCCAGCAGCTCGGCGGGGCCGCCCGGGCGGCGTTCCGCGATCGCCACGATCGTGGCGTCGGTGAACACCACGTATGCAGGGACTTTCTGCTCCGCCGCGGTGGCGGCGCGCCACGCCAGCAGGCGTTCGTAGAGCTCCTCGTCGAGATCGGACGGGCAGGTGGGGCAGCGGCCGAGCTTGCGGTCCGCGCCCGCCAGCAGGGTCCCGCCGCAGATCCGGCAGGAGACCACCAGGTTGCGCCGATTGACGGGTTTCCGACTCACGCCGCCGGCGCCCGCCTTCTCCAGCCCGTTTCGGCTCTGCCCGAGCTGCGGCAGGAACCGGCACGGCCGCCGGGCCCGGCCGCCCGGCGAGCGGGACTGGCCGTAGGACAGCCAGAGCCACTGCCGGGCCCGGGTCACCCCGACATAGAGCAGCCGGCGCTCCTCCTCGATCTGCTCGGGAGTCTTCGCGTACGTCGTCGGCAGGGTGCCCTCGGCGAGCCCGACGAGGAAGACCGCGTCCCACTCCAGGCCCTTCGCGGAGTGCAGGGAGGCGAGCGTCACGCCCTCGACCGTCGGGGCGTGCTGCTGCTCGGCGCGGTGGGCCAGCTCCTCGCAGAACGCCGACAGCGACAGGTCGTGCTGGACCGCGCCGGCCTCGCCGAGCGGCAGCAGGTCGGGCGAGCGGGCGTAGTCCTCGGCGAGCACGACCAGCGCGGCCAGGGCCTCCCACTGCTCGCGCTGGGCACCGCCCGGCGGCGGCCGGTCCCGCGCCCAGCCGGTGGCGGACAGCGCCTCGACGACGGCCTGGACCAGCGGGGTCTCCCCCGGCGTCGAGCGCACGGCCGAGCGCAGCGCGATCATCGCCTGCCGCACCTCGGTGCGTTCGAAGAAGCGCTCGGCGCCGCGGACCACGTAGGGCACCTCGAGCTCGGCGAGCGCCTTCTCGTAGGCCTCCGACTGCGCGTTCGTCCGGAACAGCACCGCTATTTCGCTCGCCGGGGTGCCCGCGGCGATCAGGTCGCGGCAGCGACGGGCGACCGCGACGGCCTCGGCGGGCTCGTCCGGGAAGATCTTGAGGTCGGGTTCGGCGCCGGGCGGGCGCTGCCCGACCAGCTCGAGCCGGAGCTTGGCCTCGGTGCCGCGGGCCTGCTTGATCACCGCGTTGGCCAGGCCGACGACCTGCGGGGTCGAGCGGTAGTCGCGGACCAGCCGGACCACCACCGCGTCGCGGCGCTGCCGCGGGAAGTCGACCAGGTAGGAGGAGGTGGCGCCGGTGAACGAGTAGATGGTCTGGCTGGCGTCGCCGACGACGGTGAGGTCGTCGCGGCCGCCGAGCCAGGCCTCGAGCAGGCGCTGCTGCAGCGGGTTGACGTCCTGATACTCGTCGACCACGAAGTGCCGGTACTGCGAGCGGACCTGCTCGGCCACGTCCTGGTGCTCCTCGATGCCCCAGACGGCGGCGCGGAGCATGTCCTCGAAGTCGATGACGCCCTGGCGGCGTTTCAGCGACTCGTAGGCCCCGAAGATCTCGGCGACCTTGGCGGCCTCGTAGGGCGGCTCGCGCAGCGCCTTGGCCGCGGCGACGACATACTCCCCCGGCTCGATCAAGGACGATTTCGCCCACTCGATCTCGCCGGCCAGGTCGCGGGCGGCCGTGCGGTCGGCGCGGACGCCCGCCCTGTTCGCCGCGAGGGTGACCAGGCGGGCCTTGCTCTCCACCAGCTCCGGCATCGCCCGGCCCTCGAGCAGCCGGGGCGCGAAGTAGCGGACCTGGCGCAGCGCCGCCGCGTGGAACGTGCGGGCCTGCACCCGGCCGGCGCCGAGCCCGGTGAGCCGGGCCCGCATCTCGGCGGCGGCCCGCGCGGTGAAGGTGACGGCGAGCACGTGCCGGGGGCTGATCTCCCCCCGCAGGGTGCGATAGGCGATGCGGTGGGTGATCGCGCGCGTCTTGCCCGTGCCGGCCCCGGCGAGGATGCAGACCGGCCCCGCGGGGGCGGTCACCGCCCTACGCTGATCGGGGTCGAGACCGGCGAGCACACGTTCGGCTGTCACAACCGGGAATCATGGCACCCCCGTCCGACGTTTCCCCGGAAGGCGTACCGCCCTGTGATGTCTGCGAAGGGAAACCGACCGATGTTGACCATGTACTCGACGCCCTGGTGTGGCTACTGCCACCGGCTCAAGTCCCAGCTCGACCGGGAAGAAATCGCGTACGAGGTCGTCGACATCGAGCAGGACCCGGCCGCGGCCGAGTTCGTGATGGGCGTCAACGGCGGCAACCAGACCGTGCCGACGCTGCGGTTCGAGGACGGCTCGGCGCTGACCAACCCGTCGATCGTGCAGGTCAAGCAGCACCTGGCCGCGCTCGCCGCGTAGGGGTGCCGAGTGGGGCCGGTCGTGGCTGCGGCCGGCCCACCTCGCGTCAGGGGATGAGCGCGGGCACGCTCGAGTCGAGGAGCCCTTGGCGCTTGAGCTCGCCGTAGAGCGGGGTGGTCTCCGGGTAGTGGCCCCACGCGTGGTCGCCGCTGCCGTCGCCGGCACCGCCGAGCAACTGGCGCTGCACCGGGTTGTAGGTCGCCCACTGCGGGGTTTCGGGAAGGCCGGCCACCTCGTCGCGGCCGGCCACCCAGCGGTAGGTGTAGCCGAAGAAGGCACCCACGCGGGTGATCGGCGAGTAGTTGTCCGACCGGGCGTGCCAGAGGCGGCGGTCGAAGACGACGACGTCGCCCGGGTTCGCGGTGATCTGGATGGCGCCCTCGGGCGGCGGCCACGGCACGCCGCGCGAAGGCGGGCCCGGCAGCCAGTTGGTCAGGTGGCTGCCCGGGAGCACGGTGAAGTTGCCCCGGCCGATCTCGCTGACGTCCGACAGCCAGTAGGCGAGCTTCACCGACGTCCGCGGGCGGGGGTCGGTCTCCAGCTCACGGTTCTGCCGGCCGCCGTCCTGGTGCCAGTGCCACCAGTCCTTCTGCCGCTCGTGGATCTGCGGGTGCACGTCGATGTGCGAGTGGTAGACGTGCACATTCCAGCCGAGAATCGACCAGATGTACTTGAACGCCCTTGGATGATCAAGGAGAAATGCCAGCTCGGGATTGTTGGTCACGGCGGAAAGCTGGTGCAGCGCGCCGGTCGGCCCGAGTACGCCCTCGCGCGACGCTTTCTCCCGCGACCGCAGAATCGCGGTCCGCGCTATTGCCACCTCGTCGTCGGTCAGCACCGCCGGAATTATGAGGAAGCCGTCGCGATCGAACCGCGCTCGTTCCTCGGCTGTCATCGGGGTCCAGGTCTGCTCGGCAAGCAGGGACATCTAGGTACCTCTCCTCCGTGTCTGCCCTTCCAGACGCTGGAGTGTCCTCCCATCGTTGCGAGGTGAGTGTGAAAAGTTCTTTGATTAGAAAAATGTGAATCTCTTACCGGCGGAAATCACCCAACCATCGCTCAACAAGATAAAAGGCGATGGAGGATCGCATAGGGAGATTCATGCGTACACCGCTTGCCGGGTCGGCGTAGTCGCCATTGATCATCATTGCGATATCGTCCCGGCTGAACCACCGGGCCTCGTCGATCTCCTCCGGGTCCACTGTGACCGGCTGGTCCCGGTCGGCCACCGCGGTATAGCCGAGCATCAGCGAGCCCGGGTACGGCCAGGACTGGCTGCCCTCGTACTGAATTGAACGCAGCACGACGCCGACCTCCTCGCGCACCTCGCGCACGACGGCGGCCTCGGCCGACTCACCCGGCTCGACGTAGCCGGCCAGGCAGGAGAACCGGCGCACGCCGCCGACCGCGGGCCAGGCGGCGTTGTGGCCGAGCAGGCAGCGTCCCTGCGCGCCCGGCACCCCGTCGTGGACGAGCACGATCATCGCCGGGTCGGTCCGGGGCCACATCTGCCGCCCGCCGGCGTCCACCCGCGACCAGCCCGCCTCGATGACGGTGGTCGGCTCACCGGTGCGCGGCGAGAACCGGTGGCTGACGTGCCAGTTGCCCAGCGCCGCCGCGGTGGTGAGGATCCCGGCATCGCGCGGGTCGAGCAGATGGCCGATCTCCCGCAGGGTCAGCGCCTCGGCGTCGGCGGCCTCCGGCAGCGGGGCGTCGATCGCGAAGATCGGCACCCCCGCCGGGTCGAGACCGAGGAACAGCCGTTCGCCGGCGGGGGCCGCGTCGGCGCCGACCAGCACCAGCCTCGGCGAGTCCTGCGCGCGCCCGGAGATCAGCGCCCGGCCGCCCGCCGCGATGTCGATGATCACCACCAGGCCGGTCTTCCACGCGGTCGCGAGCCAGTCCTCGTCCCGCCGATGGTGCGCGGCCCGGTCCAGGCTCGTCCGGGCCAGGGGCGGCCCGTCCAGGCCGGGCTGCTCGCCGACGTCAGGCTGTTCCCCGGGCTGACTCACTCGGCCCGTTCCACCGCGGTCAGGGCGGCCAGGGGCGCCTCGATCCTGTCGGCGTCACCGAGCACGACCGCGACCGCGGCCGACGGCGCCAGATAGCGGGCCGCCGCCTCGGCGACCTGCTCCCGGGTCGCCGCCGCCAGCGCCGCCGAGTGCTCCCGCAGGTGGTCCAGCCGCAGGCCGAAGCTCGCGAAGACACTGGCCAGGCCGGCCAGACCGGCCTGAGTGGACATGCCGAGGCGCAGGGTGCCCAGGGAGTAGCGGCGGGCCTGCTCCAGCTCCTCCTCGCCGGGCGGGAGGCTGGCGATGCGGCCCAGCTCGTACAGGGTCTCGAGCATCGCGGGGCCGGTGACCTCGGTGGCCACCTCGGCCGCCACCACCAGTGCGGAGCCGGCGACGAAGTGCTCGATCGCCGAGTGCGGGCCGTACGTGTAGCCCTTGTCCTCGCGGATGTTCTCCACCCAGCGCGAGGAGAAGTAGCCGCCGAACACCATGTTGGCAAGCTGCAGCGCGGCGTAGTCCGGGTCGGTGCGGGTCAGCGCCGGCAGCGCCATGCGCAGCGACGACTGCACGGCGCCGGGCCGGTCGACGAGCTGCAGCGGACCGGGCTCCAGCTCGGGGGTGCGCGGCACGTTGCCGTCGCGGCTCGGGCCGATCCAGCCGCCGAGCGCCTTCTCGGCCGAGTCGATCGCCTTCTCCGGGTTGAGGTCGCCGACGAGCACCAGCACCGCGCCGTCGGGGCGGACCCGGTCGGCGTGCAGGGCGCGCAACTGCCCCGGGCGTACGCCCTTGACCTGCTCCGCCTCGGGGGTCTGCACCGCGTACGGATGCCGGCCGTACATCCGGGTCAGCAGGGCCGTCCGGGCCAGGTGCGCCGGCTGGGTCTGCGCGACCTGGATGTGGTCGACGAGCCGGTCGCGCTCGGTCGCGACCTCCTCGGCCGGGTAGGTCGGGTCGGACAGCACGTCCGCGAGGATCTCCAGCATCCGGTCGAGGCCGGCGGCCAGCGAGTTGCCCGTCACCAGCAGCCGGTCCGGGTCCAGCCCGGCCGACAGGCCGCCGCCGACGGTCTGCAACTCGGCCGCGATGTCGATGCTGGACATCCGCGCGGTGCCGGTGAACAGCGCCTGCGACAGCAGGGTGGCGCGGGCCAGCGGCGCGCGGCCGAACGGCACCCGCAGCCGCAGCTCGATCAGGGGCACCGCGGGGCGGCGGATGGCGATGACGGTGAGCCCGCTGCTGAGCGTGCGCTCGGCCTGCTTGGGCAGCTTGAGCTTGCTGTCCGGAATCAGCTCCGGTAGGGGCCTCACGCTCACTGGTTCGCTCCTGGGACGACCTCGATGGTGGAACGGCGCTCCGGCCGCAGGGTGGCGGCGGCGGCCAGGATCTGTGCCTCGGTGACCTCGCCGACGAGCCGGGGCAGGTCGTTGAGCATCTCCGGGCGCCCGCGCTGCGCCTCGAGCACGGCCATCGGCAGCGCCCGGCCCAGCACGGCGTCGGTGTCGCGCAACAGGTGTGTGGCCATGCGGGCCTGGGTGCGGGCGAGCTCACCCGGCGCGAGACCCCCGGTGGCGAGCCGGTCGAGCTCCTCGTCGACAGCGCGCAGCACCTTGTCCGCGTCGCCGCCGGGCGGCATGTGCGCCTGCAGCAGCATCGCGGTCGGGTTGCGCACCTGGTACTCGTCGCCCATGAATCCGATGTATCCGCCGACGCTTGTCACCGTGCGGTCGCGCTGCACCAGCCGCTCGACCAGCCGGGAGGCGTCGCCGTCGGTGAGCACCTCGGCCAGCACCACGTACGGGAGGTACTGCTCGAAGCTGCCGATCGGGTCCGGGACGCGCCATCCGCTGGCCACCGCCGGCAGCGGAGCGAGCCGGTCGACGTAGCTCTCCCGGCGCTCGCCGGAGATGTCGGGCTCGGCGAAGTCGGGCAGCTTCGGCTTGGACCGGGCCTGCACGTCGCCGAAGTGCCGCTGGATGAGGACCGTCGCCTCGGCCACGTCGAAGTCGCCGGCGACGGTGAGCACCGCGTTGCCGCTGGCGTAGTACTTGTCGAAGAACTCCTCGGCGTCCGCGACGGTCGCGTGGTCGAGGTCGCCGAACGAGCCGTAGCCGTCGTGCGCGTTGGCGAACGTCTCGAACATCACCGGGGGAAGCCGGAGCCAGGGGAAGCCGCCGTACGGCCGGTTGAGTACGTTGACCCGGATCTCCTCCTTGACCACGTCGACCTGGTTGCGCAGGTTCTCCTCGGTGAGGCGCGGACCGCGCATGCGGTCGGCCTCGAGGAAGAGCGCCCGCTCGAGGGCGCCGGCGGGCAGCACCTCGAAGTAGTCGGTGTAGTCGAGGTGGGTCGAGCCGTTGAAACTCCCGCCGGCACCCTGCACGTGCCGGAAGTGCGCGAGCTTCTCCAGGTTCTCCGAGCCCTGGAACATCAGGTGCTCGAAGAGATGGGCGAAGCCCGTGCGTCCCTCCGGTTCGGAGCGGATGCCGACGTCGTACACGACCGCCACGCCGACGACCGGTGCGGTGCGGTCGGGCGTGAGGACCACCCGCAGACCGTTGTCGAGGGTGAATCGTTCGACCGGATATTTCGTCGCGGGAATCTTCATTTTGCGCGCCACACCAGAGAATCTAACCCCCCGGGGCGGGCGTTGACGGGGACGGGCCGTGCGACGCTCCCGATCGCGGGTACCGGCTTGGGGTAATGAGTCCGTGACGTCAGGTAAATGCTTCGATATCCTGTCGCGTCCGGTACAACATCACCGACGGGGGAGCGGGGCCTGTGCCCGTACAGTTGCGCGTCGAGTGCGGCTCGACCACCGAGGCCGAGTCGCTCTATCGCTGGTTGCGCCGCGAGCAGGCGGTACGCCTCGACGGCGAGCTGACCCGGGCGTCCTCGGACGACCCCGAGACGATGGGCACCCTGCTCGACGTGCTGACCCTGATCATCGGCAGCGGCCTCTCCGCCGGTCAGCTCGCGCTCGCGGTGGCCAGCTGGCGGGACTCCCGCCGTCCACCGCCCGACGTGACGATCACGCACACCGCCGCGGACGGCGCCGTCACCCGGATCGAGGCGACCGACCGTGCCGCGCTTGCCGCCGCGCTGACCGACCTCCAGCAGCGCGAACAGAAGTAACCACGGATGAGTGACGTCGCGGACCCGGCCGCCTCCCAGATCGTCCTGATCGGGGTGTCGCGGTACCGCCGGCTGTTCCCGCTGCCGGCCGCCCGGCGCAATGTGACCGATCTGCGTGATCTCCTGCAACACGAAGATTTATGGGGTGTTCGCCCGGAGAACTGCCACGTGCTGCTCGACCCGGAGTCGCCGGCCGAGGTGAGCCGGGCGATCCGCCGGGCCGCCGCCGCGACCGGGAGCGACGGGCTGCTGCTCGTCTACTTCGCCGGGCACGGCCTGGTCGACGCCGACGACGGCAACCTGATCCTCGGGCTGCCCGACTGCGACCCGGAGGTGCCGTACGAGCGCGGCGTTCCGTACGACTGGATTCGCCGCGCGGTCGTCGATACCCGGGCCCGCCGCCGGGTGGTGATCCTCGACTGCTGCTACTCGGGCCGGGCCGGCGCCGAATTCGGCGGCGACGGCACCGGCACCGACTTCGTCGCCGACAAGGCCGAGGCCGAGGGCACCTGCCTGCTGGTCTCCGCGCCCGCGAACCGCCCGGCGATGGCGCCCAGCGGTGAGGCTTACACCGCGTTCACCGGCGAGCTGATCCGGCTGCTGCGCGACGGGCTGCGCCCCGCTCCCCCGGAGGCGACGCCGGCCACGCTCACCGTCCACACGATCTGGCGTACGGCGCGCCGGGCGATGCTGCGCCGCGGCTTCGAGCGTCCGGAGCTGCGCGCCCGCGACTCCGGCGGCGAGATACCGCTGGTGCACAATCCGGCGGCGCCGCGGCACAACCTGGCGGGCAGCGTGCTCTACGCGGCGCCCTGGTTCGTCGACGAGGACCTGAGCCAGCACGCGATCCTGATACTGCGGCACAACCAGACCGGTGCGGTCGGCGTCTGCATCAACCAGCCGGACGGCGAGATCCCTGACGAGTTCCCCGAGTCCTGGCGGCCGCTGCTGCGCGACCCGGCGTCGCTGTTCCACGGCGGGCCGGTGGCCCGCGACGGCTACATCGTGGTGACGCTGCTGCGGCCGGGCGCGAGCCAGCCGATGCGCTTCACCGCGGTACGCGACCGGCTCGGCACGATGGCCCTGTCCGCGGCGCCCGAGGACGTGGCCGGCTCGGTCGACGCCATGCGGGTGTTCGTCGGATACCTGGGCTGGCGGGCCGGCGAGCTGGAGGAGTTCCTGGACCACGGCGCCCTGATCGCCAGCCGCCACACCGCCCGGCAGGTCTTCACCGAGCGACCCGGCGAGCTGTGGCATTCCCTGCAGGCGGTCCGATGAGCGACGTGGCGAACGAGGCGTCGCAGATGAGTGATCCGGGCGAGGGGCTGAGCGCCGGCGAGGCGCTGTTGCTGGACCGGCTCGCGGCGAGCCTGCGCGGCGTCGACCAGATCACCCTGGTGCTCGGCTCCGGCGTGACCGCGGGCGTCATCCCGCGGGTGCACGGCGTCCTGGAGATCGCGGACAGCTTCGCGGCGGGGCGCAACGACGACGGCGCCCTCGAGCGGGCGCTGGAGCAGGCGCGCGCCGAGTTGGTCGGCGCGCAGCCGATCGACGTCTACCGCGCGTACCGGCGGGTGTTCACCGACTGGGTGTCGGCCGGCGCGTTCGACGTGATCGCGCAGCAGGCCGTGCTGAAGGCGTACGCGGCGCCGGATCCGATGGAGTCGCCCCTCGCGACGCACGGCCTCGGCCAGCGCGTGGAGCGCGGGGTCGGCGAGGGCGTCGAGAACGACCGGTTCTCGTGGCAGTTGCCGCGCGGCGTGCAGGCGCTGGGTCACCTGCTGGCCCAGGTGCCGGAGGCGTTCGATCACCGGGTGCTGACCACGAACGTCGACCCGCTGCTGGAGATCGCGATCCGGTCGGCCCGCGGCCGGGCGGTCAGCCTGCCGCTGGACTCGCGCGGCGGCTTCGGCCCCGCCGGCGCGACCGACGGCGCGGTCCGGGTCTATCACCTGCACGGCTTCTGGCGACCGACGCTGCACGTACGCGGCCCGCAGCTGCTGCACGACCCGGCGTTCATCTCGGAGAACAAGCAACTCATAGCCGCCACGGCCGGGCTGATCCGCGGCGACATCATCTGCGTCCTGGCCAGCAGCGACTGGTCGGGCATGGTCTCGGCCGCCATCTCCGCGGTCGCCCGGACCCGGCCGGTACGCGTGCTCTGGGCCCTGAACGAGCCCGACGCGGCCACCGCGCTGAGCACCGCCGAGCGCCTGCGCGCGACGATCGGCGTACCCGTCGAATGCTTTCCGGGTGTCGACTCGGAGCGGCTCTTCCCCGCGCTGGCCGAACGGGCCGAGGTGCCGGTGCCGCCGCGCGCGACCGGCCTGCGGCACCGGGTCCGGCACCACAGCTGGGAGCGCCAGCTCGTCTCGCAGGCCGGCGCCCAGCCGCCGCGCGACGTGCCCGGCCTGTTGCTGCAGCTCGAGCGCCGGTTCGGCTGGATCAACCAGCAGCGCGGCCCGGCCGGCCCGATCCGGCTGCTCTGGCCGGTCCGGCTGCGCTCGCGGGCCTCGGTGATCCACATGGTGCAGGCGTTCGTGGCCGGGACGCTGGCGCGGCTCGGCGTCGAGGTGCGGATCTGCATCGACGACGTCGGCTCCCGCGACATTTCCGCGGCGGCGGAGTTCCGCGCCGACCTGGAGCGCTGGATCGACCGCACCGGTCGCGGCGCGATCCGCGAGTTCGTCAGCCTCTCCGAGTTCCTCGAGCAGGTGCAGCGGCAGCCGGCGGACACCTCCCCGGAGTCGCTGCTGCGCCCGACCGATCCGTGGTCGGTGGCGCGCACCTTCTACGGCGAGCACAACCCGTCGCTGTACAGCCTGCTGGCGGCGGTGAAGGCGGTGCCGAACCTGACATCGTGGGACGAGCTGGAGAAGAACGCCTGGCAGATCGTCCAGTCGGTGCTGCGCACGGACGCGAACCGGCTGCTCACCCCGCTGACGTTGTGGCCGTACCTGAACAGCATGCTGCTCGAGAGCGCGACCGACGACGTCATGACGCTGGGCGGCCGCGACGAGGCGATCCTGTGGGCGCAGTGGCGGCAGACGTTCGGGTTCGGGCCGGGGCATCTCTACAACCCGTACATCAAGAGCCTGAAGCACGACGCGCACATGCTGCGCTGGTCGTCGGAGGAGGAGCTGCGCCGGCACCTGCACCGGACCCACGACCTGCCGGGCTGGGACGTTGAGGGCAGCTATGTGCCGTGGCTGTTCCAGAACGCGCTGCTGCTGCCCGCGTACCTCAACGACGAGCCGGCGCCGGAGACCGCGGACTTCGTGCTCGACTCGTGGGCGGCGTTCGTGGCGGCGATCGAGGACGGCCGCCCGGTGCTCGACCTGCTGGCCGCCCGCGTTTCGGCCCTCTTTTTGCGCTCCTAGCGCTTCCGGCCCGCGCGCATCGCCGCGCCGGCCCGCGGGCGGTAGCGTTCCGGTATGACCGCCGCGATTCTGGATCGTCCCGTATTCACGAATCCCGTCAACGACGATGCGGATCTCTGCGTCACCACGCTGGGACCGGAGCTCACCGCGTACGTCGCCGGTGCCGGCTCGGTCCGCGAGTTCGAGTCCTGGTTCGCGGCCCCGCACCCGCCCGGCCGGCTGATCCGCCGCCGGCTCGCGGTCGCGGCGGCCGTGGTCAGCGTCTTCGAGACGGCCAATCGAAGCGCCATGGCGGCCGCCTGGCTCCGCGAGCTCGACCCCGAGGGTGGCATACCGGCGCGGGCGCTGCGGATGTTCGAGGGCGACGAGGCCGACGCGAAGGCGCTGATCGAGGCCGCGATGACCTGGACCCTGTCCGCCGCCTGACGCGGGACGACACGGCACGCCCCGAGGCGCTACTCTCCGCTGGCCCATTTTCACCTGGCCACGGGCCGGGGGTGTCCGGCCGTGGACCTGCGCCGGGCGCTGCCGCCCGGGCCACGTGGAAAAGGCTCATCGATCAAGGAGAGTCATGCGCCGGCCTCGTTCCGTGCTCGCGGTGTTCCTCGGCTTCTCGCTGCTGACCGCGGCCGGCGTCGGCGTCTCCTACGCTCAGACCACGCCCGTGATCCCCGCGGCCGCCGCCCGGGGTGCGACGGCACCGCCCCGGCCCTCGGCGGCCGTGCGGCAGAACTGGATCCAGCGGACCACCGGGACGCAGTCCGTGGCGCTGACCTTCGACGACGGCCCCGACCCCGTGAACACGCCCAAGCTGCTCGACCTGCTGAAGAAATACGGCGTGAAGGCGACGTTCTGCCTGGTCGGGCACCGGGTGCGCGACAACAAGGCGCTGGTCGCGCGGATCGCCGCTGAGGGGCACACCCTCTGCAACCACTCCTGGCAGCACCTGCAGGACCTGCGCGAGCGCGACGACGCGTACGCGTTCCGGGACCTCGAGGCCACCAACGAGCAACTGCACAAGGCCGCCCCGAACGCGAAGATCAAGTATTTCCGGGCGCCGTACGGCAACTTCTCGCCGCGGCTGGGTGACTTCGCCGCGAGGCTGGGCATGACGCCGCTGTCCTGGAACGTCGACGACCAGTGTTACCTCACCGCCGATTACGGCACCGGCGCGACGATGCGCAACCGGATGTTCGACATCGTGAAGCGGAACACCAAGCCGGGTTCGATCATCCTGTCGCACGACAATCTGAAGCCGCACACGATCGCCGCGTACGAGACGATCCTGCCCTGGCTGGCACAGAACCACAACCTCGTAGCCCTACCGACCAACTAGGTCAACAGGGCACGTCGCCCGTCACGGCAGCCGCGGGACACCCCGCGCCCCGCGCGCACATCCCCGCAGTTCACGGCCCCTTTCCGGTCGGACGTGGCCAAATCCGGGTCCCCCACATCGGGTGACGCCGCCTTCTCACCATGCGGTCCAGGGTTGACGGCGCCAACCCACCTCGTCCACTATTCCCATCTATCAGATAGAGAAGACAGAGATCGAGCCGCACCGGACCGAGAGGGCATTCCCGATGTACGTCTCGGCACGCACCGACTACGCAGTCCGGGCCATGCTGGCGGTCACCGCCGACCACCCCCGCCTGGTCAAGGCCGCGACCCTGGCCGGGGCGCAGGACATCCCGCTCAGCTTTCTCCAGGGCATCCTGCTCGACCTGCGCCGCGCCGGCCTGCTGCACAGCCACCGGGGCGTCGACGGCGGGTACGCCCTGGCCCGGCCGGCCGAGGACATCACCGTCGGCGATGTGGTCCGCGCCGTCGGCGGCGCACTCACCACGGTCCGGGGGCTGCCCACCTCGACCATGACCTATCACGGTGTCGCCACCGGCCTCAAGGACGTCTGGCTCGCGGTGGAAGAGGCCATAAAGGGCGTCGTCAACCACCGCACGCTTGCCGAACTCACCGTTTCCGCGATTACCCCCACCACCACGTTGACCACGAAATAGGAGTGAGCATGAGCTCCCGCACCCTCCGTGTGCTTGCCCTAGCCGCCACAGCCCTGCTCTCCGCCACCTCCCTCGCCGCCTGCGGCAAGAGCGACGACACCGCCTCCGCGTCGGGCGAGGCCGCAGCGATCCGGCTCGGCTACTTCCCGAACATCACCCACGCGCCGGCCCTGATCGGGGTCAAGAACGGCCTGTTCCAGCAGGCGCTGGGCAGCACCAAGCTGGAGCCGAAGACCTTCAACGCCGGCCCGGCCGCGATCGAGGCGCTCTTCTCCGGCGCGGTCGACGCGACCTACATCGGCCCGAACCCGGCCATCAACGGCTGGGCCACCTCCAAGGGCACCGCGCTGAAGATCATCGCGGGCAGCACCTCCGGCGGCGCCGGCCTGGTCGTCCGGCAGGGCATCAACACCCCGGCCGACCTCAAGGGCAAGAAGCTCGCCACCCCGCAGCTCGGCAACACCCAGGACGTCGCGCTGCGCGCCTGGCTGAAGTCGAACGGCCTCAACGCCGACCAGCAGGGCGGCGGCGACGTCTCGGTGCTGCCGCAGGACAACGCGACCGCGCTGCAGGCGTTCGCACAGGGCGCGATCGACGGCGCCTGGGTGCCCGAGCCCAACCTGAGCCGGATGATCATCGAGTCCAAGGGCAAGCTGCTGGTCGACGAGAAGACGCTGTGGCCGAACGGCCAGTTCGTCACCACCCACCTGATCGTCAAGCAGGAGTTCCTGAAGAAGTACCCGGTGACGGTGAAGAAGCTGCTGCAGGGTCACCTCGCCGCACTCAAGGTCATCAAGACCGACAACGCGGGCGCGCAGAAGGCCGCGAACGAGCAGCTCGCCGCCCTGTCCGGCAAGCCGCTCAAGGACGAGATCCTGACCGCCGCGTTCAAGAACCTGACCTTCACCGCCGACCCGATCGCCTCGTCGCTGTACACCAGCGCGCAGCACGCACAGGACGTCGGCCTGCTCAAGCCGGTCGACCTCAAGGGCATCTACGACCTCGGCCCGCTCAACGAGCTGCTCAAGGCCGACGGGCAGCCCGGGCTCAGCGACGCCGCCGCATCCTCCTGATCCGTACCCGGCCGGGCCCGTCACGCGGGCCCGGCCGGCCGCACCTGGGAGTTCCCATGAGCATTCTGGAAGCCACGGACACCCGGACCGACCGGGACGCGGTCGTCCGCCTCGACGGCGTCTCCAAGCAGTACGGCACCGGCGGCAACGCCCTGCTCGCCCTGGACCGGGTCTCCCTGACCGTGGCCAAGGGCGAATTCGTGTGTCTGCTCGGCGCCTCCGGCTGCGGCAAGAGCACGCTGCTCTCGCTGGTCGCCGGCCTCGACCAGATCAGCGGCGGCACCCTCGACACCGGCGGCCGGCACGTCTCGCTGATGTTCCAGGAGGCGGCCCTGTTCCCCTGGCTGTCGGTCGCCGGCAACGTGGAGCTGCCGATGCGCCTGCGCGGCGTCGGCAAGGCCGAGCGGCGCAAGCGCGCCGAGGAGCTGCTCGATGTCGTGCGCCTCAAGGACTTCGGCCACAAGCGGCCGCACGAGCTCTCCGGTGGCATGCGCCAGCGGGTGGCGCTCGCCCGCGCGCTGGCCCAGAACGCCGACATCCTGCTGATGGACGAGCCGTTCGGCGCCCTGGACGCGATGACCCGCGACATCCTGCACGACGAGCTCGAGCGGATCTGGCGCGAGCAGGAACTCACGGTCCTGTTCGTCACCCACAACGTGCGCGAGGCGGTCCGGCTCGGCGACCGGGTCATCCTGCTCAGCAGCCGGCCCGGCCGGGTCATCGAGGACTTCGCCATCAAGCACGAGCGCCCCCGGCGCATCGACTCCCCCGAGGTCTCCGGCCAGGCGGCCGAGATCACCGACCGGCTCCGCGCGGAGGTCGCCCGCCATGCCTATTAAGTACCCGTCGGCCCGCGCCGGCCTCGAAGGCCTCACCGAGGACCCCGCTCCGCCGATCGTCGAGCGGGACACCGCCGCGGCGGACCGGATCACCGGACTCGACGCCCTCGAGCTCGGCGGGCGCACGGAGAAGGGCGCGCTCGGCCGCCGGATCTGGCGCAGCGCCTGGCCCAAGATGCTGGCGATCGCGATCGTCGTGCTGGCCTGGCAGTCCGTGGTCTGGGCACAGTGGAAGCCCGGCTACGTGCTGGCCGGCCCGGCCACGGTATTCGGCGAGATCGGCACGCTGATCACGACCGGCGACTTCTGGGAGGGCGTGCGCCTGACCATGATCCGGGCCGTGACCGGCTTCGGGCTCGCGGTGCTGATCGGCACCGTCATCGGCGCCGCGGTCTCCCGCTTCGCGCCGCTGCGTGCGGCGATCGGCTCGCTGATCACCGGCCTGCAGACCATGCCCTCGATCATGTGGTTCCCGCTCGCGATCCTGCTCTTCCAGATCAGCGAGAGCGCGATCATGTTCGTGGTCGTCATCGGCGCCGCGCCGTCGGTGGCCAACGGCCTGATCAGCGGCATCGACTACGTGCCGCGGACCTGGCTGCGGGTCGGGCAGGTGCTGGGCATGAAGGGCTTCGCCAAGTACCGCTACCTGATCCTGCCGGCGTCGCTGCCGTCGTTCATCTCCGGCCTCAAGCAGGGCTGGGCCTTCTCCTGGCGCAGCCTGATGGCGGGCGAGCTGCTGGTCATCGTGCCGGGCGCGCTCTCCATCGGCGTACGCATGCAGCAGGCGCGCGACCTCAGCGAGTCCAGCCTGGTGATCTCGTTCATCATCGTGGTGCTGGTGATCGGCATCCTGATCGACGTGCTCTTCAACGCCGCCGACAACGCCCTGCGCAAGCGCTGGGGCCTGACCGGAAGCTAGAGCGGCCGGACCGACTTCAGGACGTCGTCGATCACGTAGTCGAACTGCTTGTGCGTGCCGGGGATCGACACGTAGAGCACCGCCGCGGTCGGCTTGCCGACGTCGATGACCGCCACCGCCGAAAGCTCGTCGGTGGCGGTCAGGCCGGCGGCCGCGAAGTGCAGCCGGAACTCGCTCACCCAGGCGGGCCGCCCGCCGAGCCGGGTCAGCTCGTCGCGCAGCGGATCCATCGTGTTGGGCTGCGGGTAATACTCCGCGCGCACGTCCGCGGCCACCTGCCGGCCGACGCACTCGAGGTCGAGCGTCACCGCGTCGTTGTCCGTCGCCGGGACCGCCGCCGACAGGATCGAGGCGTGGTAGGAACCGCCGCTGTACTGCTCGGTGACGAAGTGCTGGCCGACCCGGTAGGGCACCTCGAGCGTGCCGGCCCGCCACGTCGCGTTCCAGGTGAGCCAGGGGCTGCCGTACTTCTTGTAGGAGATGCCCGATTCCTTGTCGATCGTCCGCTCGCCGGTGGCCGGCGGCGCCGCGCTCGGCGGCGCGACCGGGGCGGCGCTGGGCGGCACGGTGGGCGGCGGGCACATCTTGGCCAGCGGCGGCCGCAGGTCGGCAACGGACGAGGCCTTGCCGCCGAACGGGCTACCGTCCGAGGTCAGCACGACGATCATGATGATGGTCAGGCCGATCGCGAGGATCGCGCCGGCGATGCCACCGAAGATCAGCATCTGGCGGCGGCGACGGCGCGGGCCGTCCGCGCCCGGCGACTCCGGCGCGGCGGGCGGCGGCGGGACCAGCGGGGGCACGCCCGGAGCGGTCACGGTGCCCGAACCCCACGGGCCACCCGGCCGCGACCAGGCGACAGGTGTCGGGGTGCGCTCGGACATCACACCAGTGAACACCACCGATGCGCGTCACGGGTCACCGCCCGAGCACGGCCCCGGCCCGCGGCTCATAGGTCTGCACGACTGTCGCACCGGCGTCGCTGGCGCCGTCGGGCGCGTACCAGGGTGCAAAAGCGACGATCAGCACCAGGCCCAGCCCGAGAACCGCCAGCGCGACCACGAATCCCAGCTCACGCCGGGCGGACACGGTCTGCATGCGGAGCCTCCCAGGGAGTGCCGATTTTCGGCGCAGTCATCTCTAAGACGCCGCGAGAGCCAAATCGGTTGCATGCTCACTGCCACGCCTGCCCGAACCCCCGGTACCGTGACCCGATGGAAATCGTTTATCCCCCCGTCATCGGCGCTGCCAAGGTGATGTTCCGCGCGCTCGACCTGCGGATTCAGGTCCAAGGAGCGGAGCACATCCCCGCCAGCGGCGGGGCGGTGCTGGCGAGCAACCATGTCAGCTATCTCGATTTCATCTTCTGCGGTCTCGGCGCCCAGCCGGCCAAGCGGCTGGTCCGTTTCATGGCCAAGGAGTCGGTTTTCACCCACAAGATCAGCGGTCCGCTGATGCGCGGAATGCACCATATTCCGGTGAATCGCAAGGCCGGCACCGCCGCATTCCAGGAGGCCGAGACCGCGCTGCGTGACGGCGAGGTGGTCGGCGTCTTCCCGGAGGCGACGATCAGCGAGTCGTTCACGGTCAAGGGGCTGAAATCGGGCGCCGCGCGGCTCGCCGCGGCCGCCTCGGTGCCCCTGATCCCGATGGCGGTGTGGGGGCCGCACCGGCTCTGGACCAAGGGCCGCAAGAAGGAGCTGACGAAGCGCCACGTCCCGGTCATCATCGCGATCGGCGCGCCGATCGAGGCGGCACCGGGCGGCACGGCCGAGGCGACGACGGTCGCGCTGCGCAAGCGGCTCAGCGAGCTTCTGGACTCGGCGCAGCGGGCCTATCCCGAGCAGCCCTCGGGGCCGGACGACACCTGGTGGCTGCCGGCGCACCTCGGCGGCACAGCACCGCGGCCGGAGGAGGTCGGCGACGCCGCCTCGGCAGGGGCCTGACCCCGGGCGGCGCGGCGGCCGGGATCGGCAGGCAACGAGGCCGGGCGACCGGCCGGGCGTCCCGCCGAACGGGTCGGGGACGCCCGGGCCGGACAGCCGGGCCGGAAACGTCAACGGCGCCGGTTCCCCGA